>CAXBPL010000034.1:0-28587 GCA_963977615.1 uncultured Polaribacter sp.
TAAATATATTCGAATTATTTGAAGCTATTTCCTGCTTTCAACACTCGCTTTTTTTTATGCTGAATTTATTTCAGTATCTGCTTATTTTAGAAACTAATTTTATTAACCCTAACAGATACTGAATCGAGTTCAGCATAAAAAAAGAGCTCAAACAAATGTTTCAATCAGGGCTAAACTTGTTTGCCAACAATAATAAAAAATTAGAAAATAGTGTCATCTTGGCACTATTTTTTTGTTGGCAACATTTTTGTCAATATAGTAGAGACAATTTAATTATTACAAAGAAATGAGTAAGAAAGAAGATATAAAAGACGAAGAAATAAACAACGAGCAAGAAACTGCACAAGTTGAAGAAAATCAAGAAGTTGAAGTAGAAGTTGTTAAGGAAGAACCTACTACAGAAGAATTACTAGAAACAGAAAAAGATAAGTTTTTACGTCTGTTTGCAGAGTTCGAAAACTATAAAAAGAGAACAACTAGAGAAAGAATTGAATTGTATAAGACAGCAGGACAAGAATTAATGACATCTTTACTGCCAGTTGTAGATGATTTCGAACGTGCTTTGGCACATATTGATGAAGATGAGCAGGCAAAAGAATTAAGAAAAGGAGTATTGTTAATTTATCAGAAATTCTACAATACTTTAGAATTAAAAGGTTTATCAAAAATAGAAACCAATGCTGGTGATGTTTTTGACGCTGAAATTCACGAAGCAATTACACAAATACCTGCACCTTCAGAAGATTTGAAAGGAAAAATAATTGACTGTGTAGAAAAAGGATATAAAATGGGTACTAAAGTTATTCGTTATCCAAAAGTAGTAATAGGACAGTAAAAAAAAGTAGGCAGTCTTTAGTCTTCAGTAAGCAGTTCAAAACTATCTGCAAACTGAAGACTGCATACTGAAGACTGAAATACTGCAAACTAATAAAAATGGCAAAACAAGATTTTTACGAAATATTAGGCATTTCTAAATCTGCAACACAAGCAGAAATTAAGAAAGGTTATAGAAAAATGGCAATCAAATATCATCCAGATAAAAACCCAGATGATAAAACTGCTGAAGAGAAATTCAAATTAGCTGCAGAAGCTTACGAAGTTTTGAGTGACGAGAATAAAAAAGCAAGATACGATCAATATGGTCATCAAGCTTTTGATGGTCCTCAAGGTGGAGGTGGTTTTGGTGGTGGTGGAATGAATATGGATGACATATTCAGCCAATTTGGAGACATTTTCGGTGGTGGAGGTGGAGGCTTTGGTGGTTTTGGTGGTGGAGGCCAAAGACAAGCCAGAGTTAAAGGAAGTAATATGCGAATTCGTGTAAAACTTACTTTAGAAGAAATTGCCAAAGGTGTAGAAAAGAAAGTAAAAGTTCGTAGAAAAGTACAAGCAGATGGTGTGCGTTATAAAACGTGTACAACTTGTAATGGTTCTGGACAGCAAATGCGAGTTACCAATACTATTTTAGGTAGAATGCAAACAGCAACTACTTGTAGTACTTGTTCTGGAGCTGGAGAAATTATCAGTTCTAAACCAAATGAAGCAGATGCACAAGGTTTAATTATTAAAGAAGAAACTGTACCAATTAATATTCCTGCTGGTGTAACAGAAGGTGTACAATTAAAAGTTGGTGGAAAAGGAAATGATGCTCCAGGTAAAAACTCTATTTCTGGAGATTTACTAGTGCTAATTGAAGAAATTCCTCACGAAACTTTAAAAAGAGAAGGTACAAATATTCATTATGATTTATACATCAATTTCTCTGAAGCAGTTTTAGGAACTAGCAAAGAAGTTGAAACTGTAACTGGTAAAGTGAAAATTAAAATTGATCCAGGTACACAATCAGGTAAAATTCTTAGATTAAAAGGAAAAGGTTTACCAAGTATAGAACGTTATGGAACAGGAGATTTCTTAATTCATACAAATGTTTGGACACCTCAAGAATTAGACAAAGAACAAAGACAGTTTTTTGAAAAAATGAGTGATAATTCAAATTTTACTCCTAGTCCAAATACCACAGATAAATCATTTTTTGAAAAAGTTAAGGATATGTTTTCTTAATAAAATATTAAATTCTTAAAAAAGTAGATATATTTTATCAAATTTACTTTTTAATATTATTTAAAACTATATATTTGCAGTGTGATTAGTTTACTAGTCACACTTTTTCTTTTTCATAGCAATTTTTCCCACTCAAATTTTATTTGAGTGGGTTTTTTATAAAAGAGAATACTAAAATTTTAAAATAAAGAGCAGATTTATCTTATCGCTTTAAATTAATTTTAAAGAGGAAAGTCCGGACACCAAAGAGTAATCATAGTGGATAACATCCATCCAGCGTAAGTTGAGGACAAGTGCAACAGAAAGCAAGTACAGTTAGGCTGTAGTGAAACCAGGTAAACTCTATGAGGTGCAATGTCATGTAAATTAGAGCTTGAGAGCTACTCGCTCGATTCTAAAGGGTAGGCAGATAGATTCTAAAAGTAATTTTAGAACTAGATAAATGATAAGAGCCTTACTTATGTAAGGAACAGAATTCGGCTTACAAGTCTGCTTTTTTATTTTAATTATTAAATTCTCAAAAATAGTAATACAACCTATATTTTTATTGAAGAATCTTCAATGTTTTTGGGAATAGCTTTTATTTATCCATTAATTATAGCAATCTATTATTTATCTTTTAAAAGTGATATTAAAACTGTAAATTTGTTTTACAAAAATTTTAAAATCACAACTGAATATGGCATTTGATATTGATATGATCAAGCAGGTTTACGCAAATATGACAGAACGCGTTGATGCTGCACGAAAAATTACTGGACAACCACTTACATTATCTGAAAAGATTTTATACTCTCATTTATGGGAAGGAAAACCTACTAAAGAATTAGTTAGAGGAAAAGATTATGTAGATTTTGCTCCAGATAGAATTGCTTGTCAAGATGCAACTGCACAAATGGCATTATTGCAATTTATGCAAGCTGGTAAAGCTAAAGTAGCTGTACCTACAACAGTTCATTGTGATCATTTAATACAAGCTAAAGATGGAGCAGCAACAGATTTAAAGCATGCAAACTCTACAAGTAGTGAAGTTTTTAACTTCTTAGAATCAGTTTCTAATAAATACGGAATCGGTTTTTGGAAACCAGGAGCAGGTATTATTCACCAAGTAGTTTTAGAAAATTATGCATTTCCAGGAGGAATGATGATTGGTACAGATTCTCATACAGTAAATGCTGGAGGATTAGGAATGGTAGCAATTGGTGTTGGTGGAGCAGATGCAGTAGATGTAATGGCTGGAATGGCTTGGGAATTAAAGTTTCCTAAATTAATAGGTATTAAATTAACTGGAAAATTATCTGGTTGGACAGCTCCAAAAGATGTTATTTTAAAAGTTGCTGAAATTTTAACTGTAAAAGGTGGAACAGGAGCAATTGTAGAATATTTTGGACCTGGTGCAACTTCTATGTCTTGTACAGGTAAAGGTACAATTTGTAACATGGGTGCAGAAATTGGTGCAACAACATCAACTTTTGGATATGATGAATCTATGGAACGTTATTTACGTGCTACTGATAGAGAAGATGTTGCTGATGCTGCAAATGGAGTTAAAGAATATTTAACTGCTGATGCTGAAGTATATGAAAATCCAGAAAAATATTTTGATCAAGTAATTGAAATCAATTTATCGGAATTAGGTCCTTTATTAAATGGTCCTTTTACGCCAGATTTATCTACAGCTGTTGGTGCTGATATGACCAAAAAAGCAAATGATAACGAATGGCCATTAACTGTTGAATGGGGATTAATTGGTTCTTGTACAAATTCATCTTATGAAGATTTATCAAGAGCATCATCAATAGCACAGCAAGCAATAGATAAAGGATTGAAAATGAAATCTGAATTAGGAATTAATCCTGGTTCTGAGCAAGTAAGATATACTGCAGACAGAGATGGAATTTTAGGAATTTTCGAAAAATTGGATGCTAAAATATTTACAAATGCATGTGGACCTTGTATTGGTCAGTGGGCAAGATATTCTGATCCTAAAAATGCGCCTAAAAATAGTATTGTACATTCTTTTAATAGAAACTTTGCTAAAAGAGCAGATGGGAATCCAAATACGCACGCTTTTGTTGCATCACCAGAAATAACAGCAGCAATTGCAATTGCAGGTCGTTTAGATTTTAATCCATTAACGGATTCATTAATCAACGAAAATGGCGAAAAAGTTATGTTTGATGAGCCAACTGGTTGGGAATTACCTCCAAAAGGTTTTGAAGTAAAAGATAATGGATATTTAGCACCAGAAGAAGATGGTAGTCATGTTAAGATTGCTGTAAATAAAGATTCTGAAAGATTACAATTATTAGAGCCTTTTACACCTTTAGGTGATACAATTACTGGAGCAAAATTATTAATTAAAGCTTTTGGAAAATGTACAACTGACCATATTTCTATGGCTGGACCTTGGTTACGTTTTAGAGGGCATTTAGATAATATTGCAAATAACACATTAATTGGTGCTGTAAATGCATTTAACAAAAAAACAAACTTTGTTAAAAACCAATTAACTGGTGAGTATAATGCAGTTCCTGCAGTACAAAGAGAATACAAAAAAGCTGGAATTAAAACAATAGTTGTTGGTGATCATAATTATGGAGAAGGTTCTTCTAGAGAACATGCTGCAATGCAACCAAGACATTTAGGTGTTGCTGCTGTTATTGTAAAATCTTTTGCTAGAATTCACGAAACAAACTTGAAAAAACAAGGAATGTTAGGTTTAACATTTGCAAATGAAGCTGATTACGATTTAATTCAAGAAAATGACACGTTCAACTTTTTAGATTTAAACGAATTTGCTCCTGATAAGCAATTAACAATCGAAGCTGTTCATGAAGATGGAAGTAAAGATGTTATAAAAGTGAATCATACGTATAATGATGCTCAAATTACTTGGTATCAGAAAGGTTCTGCTTTAAACTTAATCAAGTTGCAAAACGCTTAATTTTTTTTAAAAAAATCATATTTAAAACTCCTGAAGAAATTCAGGAGTTTTTTTTTGTAAGAAAAGGTTGTTTTCTCAGACTTTTAAACCATGCAAAAAATAGTTTTTTAATATGGAAAATTTATGGTTTTTTGAAAATGTAAATTTGTTTAACCTTTTATGTCCTCATAAATTTAAAGAATACAAAGCTTGTCATTCTTTCGATTTATATAATAAAAGCGATTATATTTATTTTGAAGAAGATTCAGCCTCTAAAATTTATCTTATTGAAAAAGGGAAAATTAAGTTGGGTTACTATACAAAAGACGGAACTGAGGTTGTGAAAGCTATATTAACAAAAGGTGAATTGTTTGGTGAAAAAGCAATTCTTGGAGAAGAAGTAAGAAACGAATTTGCACAATCTTTAGATAATGCTACCTCAATTTGCCCAATAGGTGTTGCTACAATGCACGATTTAATGCAAGATGACAAATCATTTAGCTTAAAAATTTACAAGTTTTTAGGTTTGCGATTTAAAAAGTTGGAGAGAAGATTGCAGTTAATTTTGTTTAAAGATATTAAAACGCGCTTTTTAGAATTTATAAAAGAATTATGTGAAGAATATGGTCATGTTTGTGATAAAACTGGTGATAAAATAATTGTACATCCTTATACACAAAAAGATATTGCATCATTAATTGGTACTTCAAGATCTAACTTAAACGTATTAATGAATGAATTAAAAGAGGAAAATATTATCAATTTTAATCGAAAAGAGATAAGATTAATTCAACAATTTATCTAAATGTTCGCTAGCTAACATTTAAGTTTATTTCATCAATCTAAATTTGTTATCAAATAATACTAAATAACAATAAGATGAAAAACGTTTTAAAACTTGCATATTTTTGTGCATTAATTGTAACTTTTGCTTCATGTAATAGCAATGATGATGAAATATCAACAACAGGAAATTTATCAATAGATTTAACAGGTTTAGAAGAATTGGGCTCTAATTTTGTATATGAAGGTTGGTTAATAGTAAATGGAAATCCTGTGAGTACAGGTACTTTTACAAGTGTTTCATTTCCACAATCATTTACTGTAGGAATTAATGATTTAAATACTGCTACTAAATTTGTACTTTCAATAGAGCCAGCAGTAGATTCAGATCCTGCACCAGCAGCAACTAAACTTTTAGAAGGAGATTTTAACGGAAATTCTGTGAATGTAACATCAACAGGAATTGTTGCAGATTTTTCCAACTCTTTAGGTACATATATTTTGGCAACTCCTACAGATACAGATGATACAAATGAATCTAGTGGTGTTTGGTTTTTAGATAATTCAAATTCACCAACAATAGCAGGTTTAACTTTACCTACATTAAATGATGGATGGCATTATGAAGGTTGGGTTGTTTTAAATGGAATACCAGTAAGTACAGGAACCTTTTTAGATGCTTCAAAAGCAGATGACAATGCAGCAACTTCTCCTTTTAAAGGTGCTTCTGGAAACGGACCTGATTTTCCTGGAGAAGATTATCTTGTAGGATCTGCTGCAGGAGTTGATTTTCCAACGGATTTAAAAGGGGCAACTATTGTAATTTCTGTAGAACCAAGTCCAGATGATAGTCCTTTACCTTTTACATTAAAGCCTTTGGCGCAAATAATACCAACAGACGCAATGAATCATACTGTTTTAACGATGGGAACTGGACCTAAAGTTTTATTAACAGGAAGTGTTTCAAGATAATTAAATAATTAAAAGTAATTTTAAAGAGAAAGTTTTAGGACTTTCTCTTTTTATTTTTTGTGAGCGAAAGCAATCCAAAAATAGGTCCAATTGCTAAAATCATAAAGATAAAACTAGAGTTTGATGAAACTTGTAACGTAGTTAATAATTGAATGCTGATAATTGTTATTGCAAAACCAATACAGTTTACAATTGTTAAAGCTGTTCCTTTATTTTTTGGAGGAGCATTTTTTGCTACTAATGTTGAAAATAGGGGAGAATCTGCAATTACAACCATTCCCCAGAAAACAAGAAAACTTATAAATAATGTTTTATTTGGTTGATAAAACATCAATGGAGAAAGTAAACAACACAAACAGGACAATAACAAAAAAAGAAAAGCTATTTTTTTAACTCCTAATTTTTCTGAAATATAGCCAGATAAAATACAAGAAATACTTCCAAATCCAATAATAGCAAAAGATAACAGAGGAATATTGAAAACCACATCAATATGTAATTTTTGATACATCAATAACAAAACAGGAACAAATGTCCAAAAGGTGTACAATTCCCACATGTGACCAAAATAGCCAAAAGAAGCTTTTCTGAATTCTATATTTTTAAAAACATTGAAGCAGCTTGATACATTAAAACCTGTACTTTTTGTGCTGAATGGTCCGTCTTTAACGAATATCAACAATAATAAACCACCAAAGATTGATAATAAAGAAGTTGCAATTAAAACGTGTTTCCAAGAAGAATTTGTAAAAAGATCTTTTAATAAATGAGGTAAAGCTGTCCCTAATACCAAAGCTCCAACTAGATAACCTAATGATTTTCCTAAACCTTTATCATAATAATCTGTGGCAATTTTCATTCCAACAGGATAAATACCAGCCAAGAAAAAGCCTGTTAAAAAACGTAAACTCATCAAACTAACTAAAGTTTGGTTGTCTAAAACACACATCAAATTAAAAGTTGCTCCTAAAATGGCACTTATAAAAAATACTTTTGAAGGCGAAAAACGATCCGCAATTGTAAATAAAGCAAAAATAAAAGTTCCAGAAATAAAACCAAACTGAACAGCAGATGTTAAATACCCTATAGAAGCATCGTTTAAATTAAAATTTTCTATAAGATTTGGCATTACTCCATTGCCTGCAAACCATAAAGAAGTGCAGCAAAATTGCGATATAACAATAATGGGAAGTATATATTTAGAGCTTTTCATTTCAGCAAACGAAAATAATCAAAATGAGTGTAATAATCAGATTAAATAATTTTACATCAACTTTACTTTTTCTATATTTGAATTGATGAAAAAAGTTAAAATTATAGAATGTCCAAGAGACGCAATGCAAGGAATAAAATCTCATTTTATATCCACAGAAAAGAAGGCATTGTATATCAATTCGCTTTTAAAAGTTGGTTTTGATACTATTGATTTTGGTAGCTTCGTTTCTCCCAAAGCAATTCCGCAAATGCGAGATACAGCAGACGTTTTAGCAAAGTTGGATTTATCGAAAACAGACAGCAAACTTTTGGCAATCATCGCAAATGTTAGAGGTGCAAATGATGCATCACAATTTGAAGAAATTGATTATTTAGGATATCCATTTTCGATTTCAGAAAACTTTCAAATGCGAAACACGCACAAAACTATTGATGAATCTATTATAGCTTTAGATGCCATTTTAAACATTTCACAAAAAACAAATAAGGAAGTGGTTGCTTATTTGTCTATGGGTTTTGGAAATCCTTATGGAGATCCTTGGAATGTGGAAATAGTAGGTGAGTGGACAGAAAAATTATCAAAAATGGGTGTTAAAATTTTATCGCTCTCAGATACTATTGGTAGCTCAACTCCAGAAGTTATCGACTATCTATTTTCGAACTTAATTCCACAATATCCAGAAATTGAGTTTGGTGCACATTTACACACAACTCCAGATAAATGGTTTGAAAAAGTGAATGCTGCTTACAAAGCTGGTTGCAACAGATTTGATGGTGCCATAAAAGGCTATGGAGGTTGCCCAATGGCTAAAGACGAATTGACAGGAAATATGCCAACTGAAAAATTATTGAGTTATTTTACTGCTGAAAAAGCAGATACAAACATAAAACCGATGAGTTTTGAAAGTGCTTATAATAAAGCTTTAGAGGTTTTTATATAAATTTTCATTTTACTTATAATGATATTTTAATATTTATATATTTGAAAATCAGTTAAATAAAATATGTTTTAAAAGTAATATTGATTCTAAACAATAACTATATTTATTATTTCATAAAGTATAAACCCATCAATTTTTGATGGGTTTATTGTTTTTATATTTAAATTGATATCACACACTAAAGACTCTAGTTTTGTATAATTTGATTTGCCTTGATTATTATAAATAAATTATCTTTACTTATTAAGAGTGATAAAAATTCACATATTCTGTTTTATTTATGGGATATGTTTACTAAAAGTTACTATATAAGGAGTTAGCAGTCACCTAAAATATCCATTAGAAAACCTATGCATCAATCGGATTTAAATAGAGTTGTATTCTTCTCAAAAAAAGATATGGCTGGTGGTCATCAACTTCAAAAAGGTGAGAAGATTTTAAAAGCTAAAACAAAATCAACATATGATGATATTAATGAAATTTTAGAATTTTATAACATCAAAAAATATATAGATAATGAAATATATTTAAAAAAATGGAGCTCTGAAGAAATCATAGAATTCAAACAAAAAGTAGCTGATTTTGAAAAAATCATAGGTAAATTTATTTCAAAAATAGATGATAAAAATGTTATTAAGCTATATAATAAAACTCTTCAAAACTATACAGATTCGTTTTGGGAATTATTCAATAATCAAAATGTTTTCAAACGTATATCAAAATATAACTTTAATGTTATATTAACAAAAGAGCCATACTTAATTCATACAATTTTAACTCACAAAAATATTGTTAACAAATACAATGTCACACTAAAAGACTTTTTATTAACCTACTCTCAATCTGCTGAAATATTACTTTCCGTCTATGAAGTTAAAAATGACCTAAAAAAAATTATTCCTAAAAGTTTAACCATTGAGCAAAAAGAAGCTATAATTTCAAACTATTTAGATTCTAATAATCCAAACTTAAACTATATAGGTTTAATAGAGAATGTTAGAAATAAAAATGATTTCAAAATTTCTGACAAAACTCGACTAAAAGCTAAACGATTGCATAAAAGTGAAATAGATAAATTTTTCGCTGAAAAAAGAGGAATGAAATATGGAGTTAATATTAGCTTTCCCGAAAATACAGAAAAAGTCAAAGATGGATTCATTGATGAAAATCATATAGCTAATTACACTTACAGTTTAGACTTTATCAAAAAAAATAATAGTCCTTATTTTTTATTCAAAAATTTCAAATATTTATTCGAGTACCTTGATAATCAAAACAGAATAAACCTTGTCAGCAAAAAAAGTGAATTAGGTTTGTTTGACAAAATACTGGGTGTGCATTCACAACACAAATATAGAGGAGGAACAACATTTTCACTTTCTGAAATGACTTCGCTAGCTCAAATAACCTGTTATGGAAAAGTTTTAAATAATTTAAACAACAAATTGGAAGATATTCTTCATTTTGTTTTCACAAAATCATTTCAAGAAAAGTATGCTTTTGCAAATAATGCAAGATTTTCAATTCCTACAGCAATTTCTTATTTTGAAAAAGTTAGATTACTAGCGCCTGAATTTGAGTCTGTACTAAAACAATATAAACTTTTCGTTGAAAACGGAAATATTGATTTTGAACTTTTACAGATATCATCTTCACCATCTACAATAAAAGACATACCTAGTTTAAATACAAAAAAATATCTCTATTTTAATGAGCATAATCAGATAATGGTCAGTTGCTCTAATATTTTTTTTTCTGACCAAACTCTTTTAGCATATGTTGAGCCTTTAAAAAATGATAAATACAAAACATTTTTTGATTTATTAGCAAATGAAGAGGTGGAATTTAATAATTATAAAGAATACCAAAAACCTGAATTGAATTATCTTTTGGAAAAAGAATTTATAAAAATTGATAATAAAGGATTTATCCAAATTATAAATCTAGAGCGTTTGTTAATAATAAAAGATTTATATGAAAATGAGGTAGGGTCATTTTATCATTATCCAACTGTATTTCAAGAAGAAGCTCAGCGAATGGCTAATGAAGATATAATTACTTTTGAAAGTTCTTTATTTTCTATACCTGAACAAGCATATTTTAATTACTTCTTAAACAAAAGTGAGTTTACAAATGGATTAGACTTAAGAAATAGTTATTTACATGGAACTCAAGCTAATCCAGATGAAATTGAGAAACACGAATATGCGTATTTCACTTATTTAAAAATAATATTTTTAGCTTTCTTGAAAATAGAAAATGACTTGAATATTTATAATTCAATAAAAAATAAAGAATAAAGGCGAACTGCTAACAAGAACTGAGTTAAAAATTGCTACTTTTAGCTTAACTAAAAGTTTGTTGCTTTTTTACATACTTCTGAATTTCCGTTTGAAATTCCTCGCACACATAAGCTCAACTTTCCATAACACAAACTCGTTGTTAGTTATGATAAATGAGTTTATTAAATAAAAAATAACATGATAAAAAAAGTATATTTTACAGAACCAGAAAGATATAATTGTGACGAAATGGGTGAACCTGTAAGAATTTATAACAACGAAGATCATTTAAGATTAAATTTATTTATTGAAACTGAAATTAATACATATACTTTATCTATATACAATCAAAATAGTTATTATGATTTAGAAGAAAAAGGATGTGAAGATGTCGAATACTATAATATGCCAATTGAAAATTACTTTGCAATTTGTGAAAAAAAAGAAATGAGTAAATTAGATTTGGAAAAAATAACGATGTATTTAATATTTTTAGAAGATTCTCTTGAATTTGTGAATTCTGAAATGAGGAATAAAATTGTAAATTTTGAACATAATTATAAATTAGAGAGTAACTATGATGAAAATGGAGATGTTATAAACCTAGGTTTAGAAGAATATTTAGAAAATTTCACCGATGAAGAATATGAAGAATTAATTGAGCAATGGAAACAAGACGAATTGGATGAGATAATTCTTCCTTTTCAATATAAACGAAAAAAAATAAAATTTTGTATAAAAATTTCTGAAAAATATATAAACATTAAAAATAATGAGAAAGAAAATTTTAAAAATAATTTAGAAGATAGGTTTAACCAATATGGTCTATAAAATTACAACTTGCTAAACCCATATATCAACAAATAAAAAAAAACAAAAGTGAAATTAACAAAACTATTTACATACTTTCTATTCATTGCAATTTTATCTTCTTGCCAAAAAGACGATCAAAAAATAAACTTTACTTTTTTACAACTGAATGATGTGTATGAAATTGCGCCAATTCAAGGAGGTCAGTTTGGAGGAATGGCTAGAGTTGCAACTGTACATCAAGAATTATTGCAAGAAAATAAAAATACGATGCTTTTTATGGCTGGTGATTTTTTAAATCCGTCTTTATTAGGAACTTTAAAAGTTGATGGAGAACGAATTCGAGGAGCACAAATGGTCAATGTTATGAATGCTATGAATTTCGATTTAGCAGCTTTTGGGAATCATGAATTTGATATTTCTCAACAAGATTTGCAAAAACGCTTAAATGAAAGTACTTTTCCTTGGATTTCTGCCAACGTAAAATTAAAAACGGCAGAAGCTGCAATTCCATTTTATAAAGAAATCGACGGAAAAAAAGAAAATGTACAAGAAACTTTTGTAAAAGAATTTACAGATGAAGATGGTACAACAATTAAAGTTGGTTTTATAAGTGTCTGCATTCCATCAAATCCAAAAGAATATGTGGAATATGGAAATATGTTTGTAAAAGCAAGAGCATCTTATGCAGCGTTAAAAGATTCTGTAGATGTTGTTTTTGGATTGACACATGTTAAGATTGCAAATGATAAAAGAATTGCAAAGTTAATTCCTGAAATCCCACTAATTATGGGAGGTCATGAACATACCAATATGAGAATTGAAACCGAAAATGGCGTTATTACAAAAGCAGATGCCAATGCAAAAACGGTTTATATTCATAGAATTTCCTTTGATAAAAAAACGAAAAAAGCAACCATTACATCAGAATTAAAAGAAATAAATGCATCCATTAAAACAGATGAAAAAGTTGGAGCAATTGTCAATAAATGGCAGGATATTTTAAATACTCAGATTAAAGAAGTTATTCAAAATCCTGAAGAAATTATTTATACAACCGAAATTCCTTTAGATGGTAGAGATTTTTCTGTGAGAGGAGAACAATCTAATTTAGGGACAACAATTACAAAAGCAATGTATTTTGCGTATAACGAAAAAGTTGATGGAGCCATTGTAAATGGTGGTTCTATAAGGATTGATGATCAATTAGTTGGTAATATTACTCCTGTAGATATTTTTAGAGTTTTACCTTTTGGTGGTGCTATTGTTAAGGTTAAAATTAAAGGAAGGTTATTAAAGCGTGTTTTAGATTATGGAGAATTGGCTGCTGGAACTGGAGCATATCTTCAAAGAGATCAAATTGAGAAAGTAGGAGAGAAGTGGCAAATTCAAAATAAGGAATTAAATACGAATAAGATATATACAATTGCTTTTTCTGATTATTTATTAAAAGGATTTGATATTCCTTTTTTATCCGAAGAAAATAAAGAAGTTTTAGAAGTTTACAATCCAACAGAAAATGAATTGGCTTTTGATATTAGAAAAGCTGTTGTTGAATATTTAAAAAGACAAAAGTAATTTTATCAATATAATTTTTCAATTCGAAATTGTTATATAAAAAAAAAAGCTCAAAATTGAATTTCAATTTTGAGCTTTTTAGTATTATTTAGATTGCAAACTTTGCAATTCTTATTTAAGAATCTCTTCTTTTTCTTCCAAATCCACCTGGTTTTCTATCTCCAGAACTTCTTGGTCTTTCAGATGAAGAACGTCTATCAGATCTATCTGATTTTCTTCCTCCACCATCACTTTTTCTTGCAGAACCTCCTTCAGAACTTCTTTTTCTTCCAAAACCACCTTCTTTTTTACCAAATGATTTTTTTCCTCCTCTTCTTCCTCCTCCAGAACGTTCTTTTTTAGTAACTTCTACATTTACTGATCTACCTTCAAAATCTGGTTGATTAGCAGCAAAAGCATCTAAAGTTTTATCTTCGTAATTCTTATCGATTTCAAAGAAAGAAAAAGTATCTAAAATATCAATTGCACCAATTTCTATTTTATCGCCAATATTTTGGTCGTTAATTAAACCAATTAATTTACCAGGATTTAATTCATCTTTTCTACCAATGTTGATAAAGAAACGAGTCATATCATCTGATGTAGCTCTACTTCTTGACGTTTCTCTACCTAAATCGTTTAAATCTTTAGAGTTTTCATAATATGCAAGCATTGTATTGAATTCTAAAGAAACGAATTTTTTAATCAATTCTTCTCTATCTAAATCTTTCAATTTTTCATAAATACTTGGTAAAAACTCCTCCATTTCAGATTCGTTAACGGCTGTATTTTTAACTTTATCAATTAAATTAATTAATTGATTTTCAACAATTTCTTTTCCAGTTGGTACTTTACCTTCAGAGAATTTTTGCTTAATAATACGTTCTATAACACGTAATTTACCTTTTTCTTTTCCGTTAACCAACGCAATTGAAATTCCTAAATTCCCAGCTCTACCAGTTCTACCACTTCTGTGTGTGTAGTTTTCTATCTGATCTGGTAATTTATGGTTGATAACGTGTGTTAATTCAGTAACATCCAATCCACGAGCAGCAACATCTGTAGCTACTAAAATTTGAATTGTTTTCTTACGGAATTTACCCATTACAGAATCTCTTTGTCCTTGAGATAAATCTCCATGCAAAGCATCTGCACTATAACCATCTTTAATTAAATTGTCTGCAACTTCTTGTGTTTCTCTACGAGTTCTACAAAAAATAATTGCATAAATATCAGGATTTAAATCCGCGATTCTTTTTAAAGCTGGGTAACGTGTTCTTTCTGTAACTGAATAATATTCGTGACTTACGTTTTCTGAACCTGCATTTTTTTCACCAGAAGTAACTTCAACTGGTTTGTGCATGTAGTTTCTTGCAATTGCTTCTACTTCTTTAGGAAAAGTTGCAGAAAACAATAACGTTTGTTTTGTATCTGGAGTTGCTTCTAAAACTTTATCAAGTTCTTCTTTAAAGCCCATGTTTAACATTTCATCAGCTTCATCTAAGACTAACCATTGAACGTTTCCTAACTTTAAAGCTCTTCTGTTAATTAAATCTACAGTTCTTCCTGGAGTTCCAACTACAATTTGAGATCCTCTTTTTAAAGATTTAATTTGTTGTTCCATACTAGAACCACCATAAACAGTAGTTACTTGTATCTTTTTTTGATATTTACAAAAATCTTCTATGTTTTTACCAATTTGAACTGCAAGTTCTCTTGTTGGCGATAAAATAATAGCTTGTACATTGCTACTATCTCCATCTATAAGTTGTAAAATTGGTAAACTGAAAGCAGCTGTTTTTCCTGTTCCTGTTTGTGCAAAAGCCTTTAAATCGCTTTTAGAAGAAATAATTTGTGGAATTGCTTTTTCTTGAATAACAGTTGGGCTTTCATAACCTAAATCTGTTAATGCTTTAATAATAGGTTCGTTTAAACCTAACTCTGAAAATGTTGACATTACTGTGTTTTTATTGGATTCACAGAACGCCTCACCTGTAAACCCGTTTATAATTCGGACTGGTTTTAATAGAGTTTATACTCGCTTTTAAAACCGTGCAAAGGTACGTTAAATATTGGAGATAATTAAAAATAAAACAGTTTAGTTAGTTTTTGTTCAATTCGTTAAGAAAAGGAGTTATGTTCGCAGAAGAAATTGAGGCATAACCATTTACAACTTTCCCATTTTTATTTACTAAAATAGAACGTGGCATTTTACAAGTTAAAAAATCATGAGCAGCACTATTATTCGCCAAATAGAACTGATTTTTAATATCTAATTTTTGAATTCTTTTATTTTTATCGCCATTAATCTTAATTTCGATAAATTTAATATTTGGGTACGTTTTAGCTAAATATTGAAATCTTGAAACAATATAAGATTCAGAAACAAATTCTGGACTCCAAAAAAGTAAAAAGGTGTTTTGATCTTTTATAACATCATGTATAGAATGCTCCACTTTTGCGTAATCTGTAATATTAAATTGTGGTAACTCCTCATTAATAACAATCGATTGAGAATCATCAATTAAATTAGTTATTAATTTTTTATCTTTTTCATTGGTTGATAATTTAAAAAACGTGTTAAAAGCTTCTAAATTAATTGAACAACTAGATTTGTTATAAAAATGACCAATAACAGTTTGTCTTAAAAAAGCGTTTTTAGAAGTTTCTGTACTAACTTTTTCGTTAATAGTATTTAATAAATCTAACGTAAATTCTGAAGAATATTCGCTTTCTAAAGGATTGTGTCCTAAAGCAAAAGTTTCATTATATAAGAAATTTCTAATATACCTGGAATAAGGAGGATAATACATTAAAGAATCGTTATCCTTTTTTATTTTTTTCCTGTAATCATAAAATGATTTATCTACTGTAGGTAATTTATTTTTCCCAGTAATTTTTGCATGGATGATTGGGTATTTTTCAACTCTAGAATATATAGGATATGTTAAAGCAATTTTTAAAATTTCATTAAAACCAAAAGTTTCTAAAGAATGTGCTTTCACATACTCATTATATGTAGCTAATTTAGTTGCTATTAAAGCGTTTACTTTTAAATTAAATTCGGCTGGTTTTAATTGATTGTATTCGTAGAATAATTTTTTGTCTTTTTCAGTATCTAAAAAGCAGTCAATCAATACATTATTTCTTTCTGCACCTTTACCTGCAAATACTAAAGATTCATCAAAATCCCAAGTATTTAAACGCAACATTAAACTATCTCCAGGTTCTAAATAAATATGCTGATTTTCATTACCATGAGAAAAATAATACAAACCTTCGTTTGCTTTCTTTAGTTTACCAATAAATTTATTGTTTGTGTCTAAGAAAAAAGTATCAACAACTTTCTCCATAGAATACAGAACTACGTGATTATTTTTAGGATTTATTATTTTACCACCAAAGTAGATATCAACTTTTTTATCAGTTGAATTACAACCAATTAAGGTGACTAAAAACATAATTGGTAATAAAGTAATTACTTTTTTCATCATATATGTATATTGCTAAAAGCGTCCAACAAATTTAGGGATTCAATGCTGTTGCAGTTGTTAACACGTTGTTAAAAATGTTAGGTTTATTGCTGATAAAGATAGATTTAACTTTTCATAAAATGCATTTAAAATTGACACCTTAAATAGCTATCAAATTTGTACTTTTGCAGAAATTTAAAATACTATTATGTTATCAGTTTCTAATTTATCTGTACAGTTTGGCAAACGTATTTTGTTTGATGAAGTAAGTACAAAATTTCAACAAGGAAATTGTTATGGAATTATTGGCGCAAATGGAGCAGGAAAATCTACTTTATTAAAAATAATATCTGGCAAACAAGACCCAACTTCTGGGCAAGTACATCTAGAGAAAGGCAAAAGAATGTCTGTCTTAACACAAGATCATTATGCTTATGATGAGTTTCCTGTTTTGGAAACAGTTGTAATGGGTAATAAAGAATTGTTTAAAATTAAAAAAGAAATTGATGCTTTATATGCTGATTATACTGATGAAAACGCAGAAAAAATTGGCGAACTTCAAATAAAATTTGAAGAAATGGATGGTTGGAATGCAGATGCTACAGCAGCTGCAATGCTATCTAACTTAGGTATTACTGAAGATTTACATTATACTTTAATGAAAGATTTGGATGGTAAACAAAAAGTACGTGTGTTAATTTCACAAGCTCTTTTTGGAAATCCAGATGTTTTAATCATGGATGAACCTACCAATGATTTAGATTTCGAAACCATTGCTTGGCTAGAAAACTTTATCGCAAATTTCGATAACTGTGTTATTGTAGTTTCTCATGATAGACACTTTTTAGATGCAGTTTGTACGCATATTTCTGATATTGATTTTGGTAAAATAAATCATTATTCAGGAAATTATACTTTTTGGTACGAATCAAGTCAACTTGCTGCAAAACAAAGAGCACAACAGAATAAAAAAGCAGAAGACAAAAAGAAGGAATTAGAAGAATTTATTAGAAGGTTTTCTGCCAATGTTGCAAAATCTAAACAAGCAACTTCTCGTAAAAAAATGATTGAGAAGTTAAATGTAGAAGATATTCAACCTTCTAGTAGACGTTATCCTGCTATTATTTTTGATAGAGATAGAGAAGCTGGAGATCAAATTTTAAATGTTGAAGGTTTAAGCAAAGAATTTGAAGGCGAAAAATTATTCGACAATGTTCACATCAACCTTAATAAAGGAGATAAAATTGCTATTATATCTAAAAACTCTAGAGCTGTAACTGCATTTTATGAAATTATTACAGGAAATGACAAAGCAGATGCTGGTAAATTTTCTTGGGGAGTTACTACTACACAATCATATTTACCTTTAGACAACTCTTCATTTTTTCAGAATGGTGAATTGAATTTAGTAGATTGGTTAAGACAATATGCGCAAACTGAAGAAGAGCGTGAAGAAGTTTTTTTAAGAGGATTTTTAGGAAAAATGATTTTTTCTGGAGAAGAAGCTTTAAAGAAAAGTAATGTGTTGTCTGGAGGAGAAAAAGTACGTTGTATGCTTTCTAGAATGATGATGAAAAGAGCAAACATTTTATTGTTAGATGAGCCAACAAATCACTTGGATTTAGAATCGATTCAATCTTTAAACAACTCTTTAATTAATTTTAAAGGAACTGTTTTATTATCAACTCATGATCATGAATTTGCACAAACAGTAGCTAATAGAATCATAGAATTAACACCAAAAGGAGTTATAGATAGGTACTCAACTTTCGATGATTATTTATCAGATCCAAAGATTAAAGAATTACGTGATAAGATGTATTAGTAATTTTCAAACGCAAAGTTTGCGAGAAAATTACTGCTAAATTTCTTAGTATTTAAAAGAATATTTACATTTATAAATTAAAAACCCAATTTAAACAATTTGTTTAGATTGGGTTTTTTAAGTTATTGATATTTAGTTTATTATGGTTTTATATTTCTCTTGTAAAATTACGTTATCCTTTATGTTTTTGCGTTTAAAAATGTTTTATTTTTTATTCAAAGGACTAATGATTTTTACATCAGAAAAAGAAATTGCACCTCTAATAACACCATCAATTGTTTTCTTTAGAGCTTCAATCATTTGCATTTTTAATTGCGATTTATGATAAATTAAACTCACTTCTCTTGCAGGTGGTGGATTTTTAAATTCACGTAAATGACTCTTATCATTATCATTCAAATCTAACGTGTGTAAATAGGGTAGAAGTGTCATTCCTAAACCTTCTTTAGATAATTTTATAAGCGTATCAAAACTTCCACTTTCTAACTGAAATCCTTTTTTATTGTCAATTTTATGAGTTCTACATAAATTGATAACACTGTCTTTAAAACAATGCCCATCTTCCAATAATAGAATATCTTCCATTTCTAATTCATCAGCAGAAATTTGTTTGTTTTTAAAAAGCCTGTGATTTTGTGGAATTAAACCAACAAAAGGCTCATAATATAAAGGACGTTCTTTGATGGCTTCATTCTCTAAAGGTGTTGCAGCAATTGCAGCATCTATATGTCCATCCGTTAATTTTCTAACAATTTCTTCAGTTGTTAATTCTTCAATAATCAACTTTACTTTGGTGTATTTTTTAGTAAAATTTTGCAAGAACATTGGCAATAAAGTAGGCATTATGGTTGGAATAATTCCCAATCTAAACTCACCTCCAATATATCCTTTTTGTTGATGAACAATATCTAAAATTCGGTTACTTTCATCCACAATTACTTTACCTTGTTCTACTATTTTTTTACCAACTTCAGTTAATTCGATTGGTTTTTTAGAACGATTAAAGATTTTTACACCTAATTCATCTTCTAATTTTTGAATTTGCATACTCAAAGTAGGTTGAGTTACAAAGCTATGTTCTGCAGCAACAGTAAAGTTTTGGTACTCTGCAACAGATAAAACGTATTTTAATTGGGTTATTGTCATCTAAATAAGAAATTTTGATAAAGATATTAAAACTATCAATTATAATTATAGTTTATTTTGATTAATTTGCAATAAATTTGAGTAATATAAAAATACAACCATGAATAAAAATATTTTAGGATTAAACAAGCAAACTTCAGCAGATTCTGTTGAAAAATTAAACGGATTATTAGCAAACTTTCAAATTTATTATCAAAATTTAAGAGGTTTGCATTGGAATATTAAAGGGAAAAACTTTTTTGAATTGCATGTAAAATTCGAGGAATTATACACAGATTCTCAAGTTAAGATTGATGAAATTGCAGAACGTATTTTAACGTTACAAGGAAAACCATTACACACATTCTCAGATTATATTGAAAATTCTTCAGTACCTGTAGGTAAAAATATTTCGAATGATGTTGAAGGTGTAGAGTTGGTTGTAAATTCTTTGTCTGAATTATTAGTGATTGAAAGAGAAATCTTAGATTTATCTGATACTTCTGATGATGAAGGTACAAACTCAATGATGAGCGATTTAATCTCAGAGCAAGAAAAAACAATTTGGATGTTAAATTCTTGGTTAGGAAAGTAATTTTCTAACTTTTTTCTTAATTCTGAACTTGTTTCAGAGCCTCATAAACAAAAAACCTATCAGAATAACTTATAACAGTTTTCTGATAGGTTTTTTATAATTTATAAGAATAGCCAACTTCCAGGCCTAAAATATTATAACCATCATTTGGTTTTTGAAAATTAAGATTCGAAACATGACCAAAATTCGTTCCAATATAAAGGAATGATTTTTTAAATAGTTGATGTGAAAATCCCAAAGAAAAGTTTTCAATAAACGTAAAACCTTTTGCTAAACGTTCGGTTCTTGTGTCAATATAAGAAAACCCCAAACTAATTGTTCCTTGCAAATCTAATGTATTGGTAATTTTCAATTTTGATGCAAAACCAAATTCCAAACCATATAAATTCATGTTTTTAGGTTTCATAAATTCTGTGGTTTTCTCCTCAAAATTTTCTTGATCTGGAGTTACATAATAAAAGTTTTGTAATTGATGTTGCAAAGACTGAATTTGAGGTTGTACAATCAATTCAAAATCAATCTTTTTCCAATTTCCTAAATCGTAAAAAGCTTGTAGTTTATATGTGTTAGTGGAGTAGGTGTAATCCACATCATCAAAAACAAAATTTTCATTCGTTCCGTAATTAAAAAGAACACCAATTTTAATTGGTTTTAAAATTGATTTTTTCTTTTCTTGGCTAAAACATATAATTGGTATTAGGGTTAAAATATAATGGAATATAATATTTTTCATTAAAAATTTTCTATAAGCCATCTATAAAAAAAGTTACTTTGTTAGTTTTTCTAAAAGAAATTTATTGTTTTCTAAAATAGTAAGATTAAATTTTGGATTTTCACCTTTTTTCCATGGAGCTATATTATTTAAAATCATCCATTCTCCAATTCTTTTATCTCTAAATTCAGTGCATTTGTTCCAAAAGCCATTTGTAATTTTAATCTTAATAAAATCAGAATTTTCAATAGATAATTTTATATCAGAAATATTTTTCTCAAAAAACTCACGACCTTTATTTCCAACTCTAATTCCATATCCATTTCCATTAGGATTATGTTTTCCATCATTCCAAGCACTTACTTTGAGCTTTGTCATTTTATTAATTTTCTTTAACTAAACATTTTAGCTACAACTTCAGCCTTTCTGTTTTCAGAATAATCATAAAAACCTTCACCAGATTTTACACCTAATTTTCCAGCATTAACCATGTTTACTAAAAGTGGACAAGGTGCATATTTTGGATTTTTAAAACCATCATACATCACTTGTAAAATCGATAAACATACATCCAAACCAATAAAATCTGCCAATTGTAAAGGACCCATTGGGTGAGCCATTCCTAATTTCATTACAGTATCAATTTCAGCAACACCAGCAACACCATTATATAAAGTCTCAATCGATTCGTTAATCATTGGCATTAAAATTCGGTTTGCCACAAACCCAGGATAATCGTTTACTTCCACAGGAATTTTACCAATTTTCTTTGAAAGTTCCACAATTACATTCGTAATTTCATCAGTGGTATTGTAGCCTCTAATAATTTCTACCAACTTCATAATTGGCACAGGATTCATAAAATGCATTCCAATTACTTTTTCAGGTCTGCTAGTAATTCCTGCAATTTGCGTTATAGAAATTGAAGATGTGTTTGTAGCCAAAATTGTTTTTTCGTCACAAACTTCATCTAATTCTTTAAATATTTTTGCTTTTAAAACTGCATTTTCAGTAGCAGCTTCCACAACCAAATCCATATTGGCAACACCTTTACTAATTTTTGTAAACGTAGTAATATTGTTTAATGTATTTGTTTTATCAGCTTCAGAAATCTTTTCTTTTGCCAACATTCTATCCAAATTTTTTGTGATTGTTGCCACGCCTTTTTGCAAAGCAACTTCAGATATATCAATTAAATGTACCTTATAATTAAATTGAGCAAATGTATGCGCAATTCCATTTCCCATAGTTCCAGCACCAATTACAGCTATATTTTTCATCAATAATAAAATTTTAAATTAAGTTGAATTATTTATTTTTTTGGGCGTTTTTACGGGCTTTCATTACTCGCTTTTTTGTGAAAAACAAAAAGAGCTCAAACATGCCATTCAATCCCTAACGCAATTATTTAGTAGCCAAATGCTATATTTTAAAATCTTCTTCTTTTTTAAAACAGTCAATTACCCATTGAGCAATTCTTAAAGCTTCAGTTCCATTACTTAAAGTAACAATAGGATTTGTATTGTTAACAATAGCATCAGCAAAAGTTTCCAATTCGTTTAAAATAGCATTGCTTTCTTGAACTTCAGGATTTTCAAAATAAATTTGTTTTTTTAAACCTTCATCATTTTGAAGAATCATCGCAAATTCATCAGGAGTTTCTGGAGCATCTTGAATTCTTACAATTTCTGCTTCTTTACTTAAAAAGTTTACAGAAATATAGGCATCCTTCTGAAAAAAACGTGTTTTACGCATATTTTTCATAGAAATTCTACTCGCAGTTAAATTCGCAACACAACCATTTTCGAACTCAATTCTTGCGTTGGCAATATCTGGAGTTTCCGAAATTACAGAAATTCCACTTGCATGCACATTTTTAACTTTAGAATTTACAACAGATAATATAATGTCTATATCATGAATCATTAAATCTAAAACCACAGGCACATCTGTTCCTCTTGGATTAAATTCTGCCAATCTATGCGTTTCAATAAACATTGGATTGTTAATTAAATCTTTAGCAGCAATAAAAGCAGGGTTAAATCTTTCTACATGACCAACTTGTCCTTGAACATGATATTGACTTGCCAATGTTTTAATAGCTTCTGCCTCTAAAACAGTTTTTGCAATTGGCTTTTCTACAAAAATATGGCATCCTTTTTCAATTGCTTTTTTAGCACAATCAAAATGAGACAATGTAGGCGTAACAATGTCTACAACTTCCACAGCATCAATTAAATCGTCTATAGAATCAAATAATTTATATCCAAATTCTTTGGCCACTTTTTGGGCATTTTCTGTAAAAGGATCGTAAAAACCAACTAATTCGTACTTTTTAGATTCCTTTAATAAACGAAGATGAATTTTACCTAAATGACCTGCACCTAAAACTCCTACTTTTAACATATATATTTGTTTTTGTTATGTACGAATACTAAAAATTAAACCCATTATCAGTTAATTTTTCTTGCTAACAATATATTGAGCAACTATATTCGTAAAAACGTTATTTTTGAGTTTTCTGAAAAAAAAATCAGACGAAAACAAAGATACAATTTTATAAGAATTTAAATCAATTTATTACTAACTTTAGAGTCTTGAAACCAAACCAGATTTGAAAGATACATCAAAACATTTAGGACTTCGTAATCAATTAGCTAGCGTTTTAGAAGCAAAAGGAATCACTGATAAAAATGTGTTGAATGCTGTTCGCAAAATTCCACGTCATTTATTTATAGACTCAAGTTTCGAATCTCATGCTTACCAAGACAAAGCTTTTCCGATTGCAGCAGAGCAAACAATTTCTATGCCTTATACAGTTGCTTTTCAATCGCAAACTTTAGAAATAGAAAGAGGTGATAAAGTGTTGGAAATTGGCACAGGTTCTGGCTATCAAACAGCAGTTTTGTTGGAGTTGAAAGCAGAAGTATATTCCATAGAAAGGCAACATGAGTTGTTTAAAAAAACGTCTTTATTTTTGCCGAAATTAGGTTATAAACCTAAAAAATTTATTTTTGGTGATGGTTATAAAGGCTTACCAGAAAAAGCTCCTTTTGATAAAATTATAGTTACAGCTGGTGCTCCATTTGTTCCAAAACCGTTGTTAAGTCAGTTAAAAGTAGGAGGAATGTTACTTATTCCTGTTGGTGATGAAACTCAAATAATGACGTTATTTATCAGAAAATCTCAAAAAGAATTTGAAAAGCACGAATTAGGTGATTTTGCTTTTGTGCCAATGTTAGAGGAGAGAAATTAGTTTTCTTTTATTACTTTTCCTGTAGAACCCTCTTTAGAAGGTAGAAGTTTGTATTTATAATTAGCCTGTAAAGTATCTACAGATCTATGAGAAACAAAAATAATTGTGGTTTCACTTTCTTTTACAAGTTTATTAATTAAAGTTACAATTGTTGTTGTACCTTGATTATCTAAGTTAATTAAAGGTTCGTCTAAAATTAATAAAGGCGGATGTTTGATAATAGCTCTTGCAATTAAAACAAGTCTCTGTGTTACTACAGATATATGTTGAAAAAGTGTGTTTTTCTCATTTTCCAAACCTAATAATTTTAACCAATCTTCAGCTAATTTTTCTTGAAGGGAAGTTGGCTTTTTATAAAGACCAATACTATCAAAAAAACCAGAAATTATCATTTGTTTTAAAGTTATCTTAGTTTTATATAATTCTAACATTGCAGGACTAAAATACCCTATTTTTTCTTTTATTTCCCAGACACTTTCTCCAGAACCTTTTTTATGTCCAAACAAATACACTTCTTGTCCATAGGCTTTTATGTTATTGCCATAAATCATGGAAAGAATAGTGGTTTTTCCAGAACCATTAGGTCCTATTAATTGCCAAAATTCATTTTTATGAATGGTCCAATTTATATTCTTTAAAATATAATTATCTTCATAATTTACAGATACATTTTCTAGTTTAATTAACTGATTAGGAATGTTTTTGTATTTTGTTATTGCTTTTGGAACTTCACCTTTAAAAACAATATTTTCTTCTTTTAATATATAGTTTGTGATAGGTATTTGTGAATTAATTTGATCATTTTCTATTTCTAAAACATGAGAAATTATAGGTAGTATTTCTTCTTTTCTGTTAAAAATTTGAATGATTATTATTTGTAAAGACAAGTTAATGAGCCTTTCTTTTAAGGCAGAAACTGCAGAAGTATCTAAACTTTCGAAAGGACAATCTAAAACTAAAAAAGCAGGTTTTTGTTCAATTAAATAATTGAGAACTATTTTTTTCTGTTCACCACTAGAAAAAGAACGAATACTTCTGTTATCTGGTGTTTTTAAAGTTTTTAGATTATATCGAGCTTCTTTTTCTATAATTTTTTCTAAAACAGTATCAGAAAATAAAAGACCTGTTTTGTTTTTTAAAATAGGGAAGGAATGTTTATCATTTAAAAGATTATGTATCAATTCACTTTTAACAGAAAGTGTTCCTTTTTTAATTGCAAAATGGATGTTACCCATAAATAATTTATTGAATCTATTATAGAAAATAAACTATTTTGCTCTTTCCCAATAAGCAGTTTTACCAAATAAAGCAACACCAATATAACCTCTTAATTTTAGCTTATTTGGTTTTACTAGTTTAATATAACATTTGTAAACTTTTCCATTTCTTGGATCTATAATTTCTCCTCCAGACCATTCATCATCATCTTTTTCTAAACCAGAAAGAATATCTAAACCAAGAATTGGTTTATCTTTATTTTCGCCTTCACAATCTATGCATAAACCATCTCTTCTTTCTTCATTCATAATCTCAACTACTTTAGCGAAGGCTTTTCCGTTTTTTTCATAAATTTCAATAACAGAATCAATATTGCCAGTTTTTTCGTTCTTAGAATTCCATTTTCCAAAAATAGTTTGTGCATTTATAGAAAATGTAAGTATAAAAAGTGCTAAAGTCAAAAATATTTTTTTCATAATTTTTTAGATTTTAAATAGACTTCTAAACAGTGAAATCCAAAATTTATTATTTTATAATTCGTAAATATAATTATAATGTTGCTTCAAAATAATTATCCCATTTTCCCTGAACTCGCATAACTTGTTCAATAACATCTCTAACACAACCTTCACCTCCTTTTTTATAAGAAATGTATTTAGAAATTTGCTGAACTTCTGGAACTGCATCATTTGGGCAAGATGCCAAACCAACTTTTTGCATCACAGGAATATCAGGAATGTCATCACCCATATATAAAACGTTTTCTGGTTTTAAATCGTATTTTTCAACCAACTCATTATATTGTTTTATTTTATCATGTGCACCTAAATAAATATCAGATATACCTAAAGCAGCCAACCTGCTTTTTACAGCTTTGTTAGTTCCACCAGAAATAATACAGACTCTAAAACCTTTATTTAAAGCTATTTTCATGGCATAACCATCTTTCACATTCATGTGTCTTACCAATTCACCATCAGGCATTATGGTTAACATTCCGTTTGTTAAAACTCCATCAACATCAAAAATAAAAGTGTTAATTTCTGGCAATAATTGTTTGTAACTAATTTCCATTTTGGATAGATTTTGTCAAGATTTTATAAATTTTCTGTTGATTTTTATCCAACAGATTTAAGTGATTTTTTATCGTTTTTTTATCATTTCTAACTGCTGGACCAGTCTGTGCTTCCTTTGGTGATAATTCTTCAATCTTTAAAACAGTTTCTTTGATTAAAGGTTGTAAAATTTCAAAAGGAACATTATTAGTATTGCAAATATCGTTCCCAATTTTAAACAAATGATTTGTAAAGTTATTTACAAAAACAGCAGCAACATGCAATGTTTTACGCTGTTCAGAACTTACTGCATATATTTTCTTTCCAATTGCATTTGCCAAAAACTCTAAAAGTTGATAATCTTCTATATTTTCTGCTTCCAAGCAAAAAGGAACTTCATTAAAATCGACTTTTTTATCTTTTGAGAACGTTTGCAACATGTAGAAAACTCCTTTTCTTTGGCTGTTTTTTAAATCGTTCATGGCAACACTTCCAGAAGTATGCACTACAAAATCATTTTTAATTTTTGAGGATACTTCAGCAATAGCATCATCAGAAACAGCAATAATTGTAATAGTGGCTTTTGGAATAGATGTTAACGTTCTAGAACTGATTTGAGTAACAGCAATGTCATCAACATTTAAAAAAGCATTATATAAATGAGTAGCAACATTTCCTTTGCCAACAATTAAAACTGTTTTCATAAGAGCGAAGATATTAAAATTTTATAGAAAGATACATTTGGATTTCTTAATTTAGCAATTAGAAATTTTTATATGAAAGATTCAAAGAAACTAGGAATAAATACAATTTGCACGCATGTTGGCGAAGTAAAAGACGAGCAATTTAAGGGAGCAATTTCTCCTATATATATGTCCACTTCGTATGCATTTGATGGTGTAGATACAAAACGTTATCCACGTTATTTCAATACGCCAAACCAAGAAATGCTATGTAAAAAAATAGCAGCTTTAGAAAAAACTGAAAATGCGTTAATTTTTGGTTCAGGAATGGCTGCCATTAGTACAACTTTATTGGCTTTTCTGCATAAAGGAGATCATATTATTTTACAACAAACTTTGTATGGAGGAACCTACAATTTTGTGGTAGAAGAATTTGATAAATTCGGTATAGAATACTCTTTTACAGACAGTTTAGCTATTGAAGATTTTGAGAAAAAAATTCAGGAAAACACAAAAGTTATTTATATTGAAACTCCTTCAAATCCGCTTTTAACAATTACAGATATGAAAGCAGTTTCTAAATTGGCGAAGTCAAAAGAAATTGTTACGATGATTGATAATACTTTTGCATCACCAATAAATCAAACACCTGTAGATTTCGGAATTGATATTATGATACATTCTGCTACAAAATACATGGGAGGTCATTCAGATATTTTAGCTGGAGCCATTGCAGGAAGTAACGAACATATTTTAAAAATTTGGAATGTTGCCAAAAATTTAGGTGGGAGTTTAAGTGATTTTACAGTGTGGATGTTAGAAAGAAGTTTAAAAACATTGAATCTTCGTGTTAAAAAACAAAGTAAAAATGCATTAAAAATGGCCAAATATTTGGCTATAAATCCAGATGTTTATCATGTATATTATCCTGGATTAAAAGGGCATCCTGATTATAAAATAGCAAAAAAACAGATGAAAAATTTTGGTGGTATGTTGTCTTTCGAATTACAAGAAGGTATAGATCCAATGAAATTTCAAAATAGTTTAAAATTGATAAAATCATCTATGAGTTTGGCTGGTGTAGAAAGTACTTTATTG
>CAXBPL010000035.1:0-28326 GCA_963977615.1 uncultured Polaribacter sp.
AAAACAAACTTTTAGCTGAAGAAAACACGCGTTTAAAAAACCTGTTAGAAAAATATAACTCCGTAAAATTTAGCGTAGATTCCACTGTTATTGATTCTACAAAGTATCACCAGAAATATACTTTTACAACTACTAAGATTATCAAAAACAACTACCACAAAGAGTTTAACTTTTTAACGATTGATAAAGGTATAAATCAAGGTATAAAAAAAGAAATGGCCGTAATTAACAGTAAAGGAATAATTGGAATTACAGACAATTCTTCTGGAAATTATGCAAGAGTTCAATCTATTTTAAACAGAAATAGCAAAATTAATGCTCGTTTAAAAAACAGTAACTATTTTGGCTCTTTAAGTTGGAATGGTAAAGATTACAATACTGTTCAACTTTCTGACATACCAAGACAAGCACCTTTAGAAATTGGAGACACCATAGAAACTGGAGGAAAATCTACAATTTTTCCAGAAGGTATTTTGGTAGGTATTATTTCTAAAATTAACAAAGGAAATACAGCAGATAATAAAGTAGATGTTACTCTTTTTAATGATATGAGTAATTTAGGTTTTGTACAGGTTATTAAAAATTTAGATACTATAGAAATAAATCTTTTAGAAGCTCAAGATGAATAATCCATTAAACATGGTTACGTTATTTTTTTTACTGCTTTTTTTGCAGGTTTTTGTGCTGAATAACATTTTATTTTTGGGATTTATAAATCCATATTTATATATCGTTTTTGTTTTTCTTTATCCACTAAAAGAAAATAGATTTCCATTTTTATTTTACAGTTTTTTACTGGGTCTTTCTGTCGATTTTTTTTCCGATTCAGGTGGTATTCATGCGTTTTCAATTTTATTCATCTCTTATATACGATTGTTTTTTGTGAGAATATATTTTAGAAAAATACCAGCAGATTTTCCGTTTTTCAAATTGAAATCAGAATCTTTTGGTAAAATTTTTAACTATGTAGTAACTTTAACAATCATTCATCACCTTATCTACTTTTCTTTTGCTAATTTTAGTTTTTATAATTTTTCTAACGTACTTTTAAATACAATTTATTCAAGTATTTTTACGTTGTTATTATATTTTCTAAGTACTTATATTTTTACTAAAAGCGAATAATGCAAAAAAGTTTTTTACTCTATTTTCTGATTACCTTAATCGGAGTTGTTTTTATTGGACGTTTGTTTCAATTACAAATTATCAGAAGCGAAAGTTATGATCCTATTCATAATGCAGCTGTTAAGATAACTTACGACTATCCTGAACGTGGTTATATTTATGATAGAAATGGCAAATTATTAGTTGCCAATCAACTTTCTTATGATGTAATGGTACAGCCAAATCAGGTAAAAAAAATAGACACTTTAGAGTTCTGTAAACTTTTAAAAATTGATAAAGAAGATTTTATAAAACGTCTTCAAAAAGCAGAAGATTATGCTCCTTATTTAGCATCTGTTTTCTTAAAACAATTGGCGAAAGAAGATTTTGCTTTTTTACAAGAAAAATTACACAAATACACTGGTTTTTTTATCCAAAAAAGAATTATTAGAGATTACCCAATAAAAGCTGCTGCCAATGTTTTAGGTTATATTGGAGAAGTTAATGAAGAAAAAGCAAGAAATAGCACCTATTATCAACAAGGAGAATTAGAAGGTAAAGATGGTGTAGAAAGGCAATATGAAGATATTTTAAGAGGTAGTAAAGGTAAAAAGTACTTACATAGAAATCGATTTAATAAAGTTACAGGCTCATACAAAGATGGAATTAACGATACACTACCTGTAAATGGAAAAGACTTAGTACTTACTTTAGATATCGAATTGCAATTATATGCACAACAATTAATGAAAGGAAAACGTGGGGGAATTGTTGCTATAGAACCCTCTACTGGAGAAATTTTAGCGCTAGTAACTGCTCCTTCTTATGACCCTAATATGTTGGTTGGTAGAAAACGTTCAAAAAATTCTGTACTTTTATTTAATGATACCATTAGCAAACCAAGTTACGACAGAGGTTTATTAGCTGCTTATGCACCAGGAAGTCCCTTTAAAATGATGAATGCCTTAATTGGATTGCAAGAAAATGTAATCAATCATCAAACTTCTTTCAAGTGTTATGGAGGGTATAGATATGGAAACAGAGCTGGAGAATTTATGGGGTGCCATTGTGGAATTTATGGAAGTCCAATTCAATTAAAAACAGCTATTGCAAAATCTTGCAACACTTATTTTTCTAATACTTATAAAAGGATTGTAGAAAAGGATAAAAACCCGACAGAAGGTTTAAATACTTGGCACGATCATGTAGCTAGTTTCGGTTTGGGCGATTTTTTAGGGTATGACTTACCTGCAGGTCAAAAAGGATTAATTCCTGATGGAAATTATTACAATAGTCGTTATAAATATTCGTGGAACGGATCTACAATTATCTCAAATGCAATTGGTCAAGGTGAAATTTTAACAACACCAATACAATTAGCAAACTTTACAGCTGCAATTGCAAATAGAGGTTATTTTTTTACTCCACACATCGTCAAAAAAATTGATACCGCTTTTATTGACAACCCAAACTACACAGAAGCTAAAAAAACTACTATTGACAAGGAACACTTTACACCAGTTATAGAAGCAATGCACGAAGTTTTTAAAACAGGAACAGGAAGATGGACTCAAGTAAATGGTATTGATATTTGTGGAAAAACAGGTACTGCAGAAAATTTTATTATTGTTGATGGTATAAAGGAACAATTAAAAGATCATTCTATTTTAGTTGCATTTGCACCTAAAGACAATCCAAAAATAGCCATAGCTGTTTTTGTAGAAAATGGTGGATATGGTTCTACAATTGCGGCTCCAATAACCAGTTTAATGATAGAAAAATATATTAACGGAAAAATCTCTGAGAAAAATAAATACAGAGAAACAAATATGTTAAATATGAGCTTGCAAGAAATTTACGACAAACAAATCCAAAAACCATTAGAAAAAATTGCGTCAAGAACAAAATAATATATTTGCAGGCATAGACTGGATTTTAGTTTTTATTTATATTGCTTTAGTTGGGTTTGGTTGGGTTAATATTTTTGCAGCTTCAAAAGCTGAAGAAGATGTTGAACTCATTGGTTTTGCAACAAAATACGGAAAACAATTAATTTTTATTGTTTTAACCATTCCACTTATTATTCTTATTCTTTTTTTTAATTCAAAATTTTACGAAAAATATGCTAGTATTTTTTATATAATATCAATTTTTTCGTTAATACTTTTATTTCCTTTTGGTAAAGAAATTAATGGAGCAAAATCTTGGTTTAATTTTGGGGTTTTAGGACTACAACCATCTGAATTTATGAAAGCTTTCACGGCACTTGCTGTTGCTAAATTATTAAGTGACAGGCAGTATAATTTTAAGTTGATAAAAAATCAGATAAAGGCATTCATTATTATATTTTTCCCTGCACTTTTAATTACGCTGCAGCCTGATGCTGGTTCTGCACTAATTTACCTTTCTTTCTTTTTTGTTTTACATAGAGAAGGTTTAACACTCAATTACATTTTATTAGGAATAACTTTTATCACCTTATTTATCTTGACCATTTTTTTTGGTGCAAGTAAAATGTTTATCTCACTTTTTATTATAATAACAATTATAGTAGCCTATATTATTTATAGAGGAGGTAAAAGGTTTTTAAGATTCAATTGGTATAAAATAATAGCTATCTATGCAATTATAGCATTATTTATCTTTGGAACAGGATACACTTATAACAATGTATTTAAACAACACCATAGAGATCGTTTTGAAGTATTGTTAGGTTTAAAGGTTGATAATAGAAATATTGGATATAATTCATATCAATCTGAACTAACTATTAGTTCTGGTGGCTGGAGTGGAAAAGGTTTTTTAAATGGTAATTTAACACAGGGTGACTTTGTTCCTGAACAACATACAGATTATATTTTCAGCACAGTTGGTGAAGAATGGGGCTTTTTAGGAAGTAGCTTTGTAATAATTCTATTTATGTTATTAATGTATAGGATTATATATTTAGCGGAATCTCACACAAATAAATTTGGTAGAATATATGGCTACAGCTTAGCTTCTATTCTATTTTTCCATGTAATTGTAAATATTGGAATGGTAATAGGATTATTACCAACAGTAGGGATTCCATTGCCGTTTTTTAGTTATGGAGGCTCTTCTCTTTGGGGTTTTACAATCTTATTATTTATATTTATAAGATTAGATGCTCATAAAAATTATGATTTTTAAAAATAAGTTTGCTCAAAATTTATCACAAAAAAAACTCTGAATTAAAATTCAGAGTTTTTAAGTTTTATAGAAGTATAAAATATTATAATCCAGAAACCTTTTTAGTCAATTGAGACTTTAAGTTAGCAGCTTTATTTTTATGAATAATATTCTTCTTAGCTAATTTATCTAGCATAGAAATAACTTTACCCAATTTAGTTTCTGCTTCTGTTTTATCTTCAATAGCACGTAAATCTCTAACTGCGTTACGAGTTGTTTTGTGCTGATATTTGTTACGTAGCCTTTTAGCGTCGTTACTTCTAATTCTCTTTAATGCTGACTTGTGATTTGCCATAATTTCTTTACTTCTTGTTTCTTATTAAAACTTTTGTAGTCCGTACGGGAATCGAACCCGTGTTACATGGATGAAAACCATGCGTCCTAACCCCTAGACGAACGGACCATAACAATTAAATGTTCCTAATTGCGGGTGCAAATATACAACGTTTTTTAAATTGTGCAATAGTTTTTTAAAAAAATTTACTTTTTTTTTCATTTATTTTTTTTGCTAATAAGCTTTTGCAAATAACACTCTTCTTGAAGAAGGTTTTCCTGTTAAAACACAAACACCATTTTCTTCAATTGCATCATTAGGAATACACCTAATAGTGGCTTTTGTATATTCTTTAATTCTATCTTCTGTTTCTTCAGTCCCATCCCAATGAGCAGAAACAAAACCACCTTTATTTTTTATTGCTTGCTTAAATTCTTTAAAATCGTTTACTTCAGTAGTATGCTCTTTTCTAAAGTTAATTGCTCTATCAAATAAATTTTGTTGAATTTCTTCCAAAAGCTCCTCTATAAAAACTACGGTGTCATCTTGAGAAATAGTTTGTTTTTCTAAAGTATCTCTCCTAGCAATTTCTAAAGTTCCATTTTCTATATCCCTACTTCCAATAGCAATTCTAATAGGAACTCCTTTTAATTCATATTCTGCAAACTTTGCCCCTGGTCTAAAAGTATCTCTATCATCAAACTTTACAGAGATTCCTTTTTTACGTAGATCTTTAACTAAAAGGTTTACTTTTTCTGAAATCGCTTCTAATTGTTCATCATTTTTGTAAATAGGAACAATTACCACTTGTATTGGAGCCAATTTTGGAGGAAGCACCAAACCTAAATCATCTGAGTGTGTCATTATTAGACCTCCTATTAAACGTGTAGAAACACCCCAAGAAGTTGCCCAAACATATTCTTGCTTCCCTTCTTTTGACGTATATTTTACATCAAAGGCTTTTGCAAAGTTTTGCCCTAAAAAATGACTTGTTCCAGCCTGTAAAGCTTTTCCATCTTGCATTAAAGCTTCAATTGTATAGGTATCTTCTGCTCCTGCAAATCGTTCGCTATCAGACTTCACACCCTTTATTACAGGCATTGCCATAAAATTTTCTGCAAACTCTGCATATACATCTTGCATTTGTCTTGCTTCTGTAATTGCTTCAGTTTTTGTTGCGTGTGCTGTATGCCCTTCTTGCCATAAAAACTCTGCTGTTCTCAAAAACAAACGAGTACGCATTTCCCAACGAACAACATTTGCCCATTGATTTATCAATAATGGTAAATCTCTATAAGACTGAATCCAACCTTTATAGGTGTTCCAAATAATAGCCTCAGAAGTTGGCCTTACCACTAGCTCTTCCTCTAGTTTAGCTTCTGGATCTACTCTAAGTTTTCCTGGATTATCAGGATCATTCTGCAAACGATAATGTGTTACTACAGCACATTCTTTCGCAAATCCTTCAGCATTTTTTTCTTCTGCTTCAAATAAACTTTTAGGAACAAAAAGTGGAAAATAGGCATTTTGATGCCCAGTTTCTTTAAACATTCTGTCCAATTCTTTCTGCATATTTTCCCAAATAGCAAATCCATATGGCTTTATAACCATACAACCTCTAACAGCTGAATTTTCTGCTAAATCAGCTTTCACAACCAATTCGTTATACCATTTAGAATAATCCTCTGTTCTTTTCGTTAACTTTTTACTCATAACCTATACTTTGGCACAAATTTTGCATTATTTAAAGTGAAAATTTTGTTAAAAAATTGAAATCTTTTTCAAAATCATTACAAAACTACTATATTTTAGTGTTTTTAATGCAATAATACATCAATAAAGAATAATACATAAAACATATCATTATGAAACTACACTATAAAAATTTAAAGCTACATCAACTAATCTTAATTGTAACAGCTAATTTGTTATTAGTTTCTTGCGGAACTTACCAAAGTGTTTACAATGACGATGGTATTTATGGAGATGTAAGTCCAACTAACAATGAACAGAAAGTAATTGTCATGAATGATCAAGAATATGATGATTATGAAGAAGATTATTTTACAAAAAAATTGAACGCGCTTCAAAACATCGAAGACAATGAGATTTTTGTAGATGTAGATTCTTATAATTCTAACGATAACTATGTTGATGATCAAACTATTGATGAAACCTTATATTATGATGCAAGTCAACCTTGGGGTTACGAAAACAACAATGTTGTTGTAAACATAAATCTTATGAACGACCCTTATTGGGGTGGCGGTTTTAATAACTGGGGTTACAACTATTGGGGATACAACAACAATTGGAGATTTCACAACAATTGGGGTCACAATTATTGGGGCTTTAATTATGGTTATGGTTATGGAAATCGTTATTGGGGAGGAAATCGCTATTGGCATCCATATCATAATAATTCGGGTTGGAATCGTGGATTTTATGGTTCAAGATGGAATAATAATTACAATAATAGATCTTACAACAATAGAAACTATACTTATGGAAGAAGAAACAATACGAACACTATAACTTCAAGAAATAGAATTTCGACAAGTAGAAGAAATAACTCTATAAATAATAGAAGATCTGTTGGATTATCCAATAGAAACAGTACAATTTCAAGCAGAAAATCTACTGGAACTGTAACAAATGGAAGAAGTACAACTCCAACAAGAAGAAGTACTACAACTAGTAGAAATTCATCTTCTGTTAGAAGAAGTTCTACACCATCAAGAAGAAGCTCTACAGTTAATAGAAGAAGTACTAATTCTAGTAACAATAATTCTACGTATAGAAGATCATCATCTAATACCAATAATAGAGCATCAACCTCATCAAGTAGAAGCACAAGATCATCATCTACAAATACAAGAAGTAGTTCTTCGTCTTCAAGTTCAAGAAGTTCTGGAACAAGTAGTTCTAGCAGAAGATCATCATCTTCTTCATCATCTAAAAGAGGAAATTAATATAATATTTAAAAGAAAATTTCAAAAAATATGAAAAAACTTTTTATAGCAGCTATATTCACCTTCACTGCATTCACGTCTTTTTCTCAATCTTTAAGTTACCAAGATTTAGCAATTTTGTTTTCTCAAGATGATAAAAATGGAACTGCTAGATTTACAGCAATGAGTGGTGCTTTTGGAGCATTGGGTGGCGATATTTCATCTATCAATATAAACCCTGCAGGATTATCTGTATTTAACAATAGTTCGTTTTCTGGAACGCTTAATTCTAGAAACACAGAAATCAATTCAAATTATTATGGTAGTAATTTAGCGAATCAAAATAATTTTACAAATTTATCGCAAGCTGGAGCTGTTTTAGTTTTTGACAGTGCTTACAAATCGGATTGGAGTAAATTTGCTATTGGTATCAATTATAGAATTACAAAAGATTTTAACAACAACTTTTTAGTACAAGGTAATAGTGGAGTTGCTACGTTTACAGAGTATCCTTTAGATACAAATAACCCTGCTTTGATTTATGATGTAGCAGATGAACAACGTTTTAACAACAGCACAGGAGGTGAATTAAGTGAAGTTAATTTTGCTTTTTCTTCTGTTTACAATCAGAAACTACATGTTGGATTAGGACTTAATTTTTATGATTTAAATTTTAACCAGCAATCTACTTTAACTGAATTTAATAGTGATGTTAATGGCAATGAATTAGACGCAAATTTATACCAAGAAAACTTTACAACTGGAACTGGCTTTTCTGCTAATTTAGGTTTTATTTATAGAGCTAATCAAAGTTTTAGATTTGGTTTGTCTTACCAAACACCAACTTGGTTTTCAGAAATTATTGAAGATAGTAATATTGTAGATAATGAAGGTTTTTTTGGGGACACAGAAATTATTGTTAGTAATGATAACTTAATATATGATAATACTGCTAATGGTTTTTTCCCTTCGCAACAATTATTTTATAGATTAAGAACACCAAGTAAATTAACAGCGAGTACTGCTTTTATTTTTGGCAAAAACGGTTTATTAAGTTTAGATTATAGCAATAAAAATTATAAAGGAATTAAACTTTCTGAAGATGATTTTTCTGTTGAAAATCAAGCTTTTCAAAACGATTTTAGAAACACGCATAATCTGAACATTGGTACAGAATGGCGTTTAGACAAATTTAGTGTTAGAGGTGGTTATTCTTATGAGCAAACTCCTTTTGAAAACAATAATTTTAATACTGGTAGTGCTTTACAATTAGATGACGTTACTGGTTATTCCTTTGGAGCTGGTTATAATTTCGGGAATTTTAAAGTAGATTTTGCCTACAGTAATAGCAACAGAACTGGCGCTTATAATTTCTATTCTGGTTTTAATGTTGATGCCACAAACATCTCTTTAGATAACAGATTTTTAACAGGAACTGTTTCCATAAGTTTATAATAAATTTTCTCTATAATAAAGACCTTGTATATATAAATATGCAAGGTCTTTTTTGTTGGAATTCAGTTTTTTCCCTTAATTTTGCAACTTATACTTTAGAACATGCAAGAGACAAAAATTACTATTCAAGAAACTACAAACGAAACCATTTTAAAATTTAATAGCACACAAGTTTTAATAAATGGAGGTAGTTATGAATTCGCAAATATAGACGAGGCAAAAAACTCTCCTTTAGCACAACAATTATTTTATTTACCCTTTGTAAAAAAAATATTTGTAACCGCTAATTTTATTGCAATTCAACGTTTTGATATTGTGGAATGGCAAGATGTACAAGATGAAGTTGCAGAACAAATTCAAGCTTATTTAAATGATGGAAATGTGGTTGTAAACGAACAAACTACATCAACCAAAAAAGAAGCGATTGAAGTATATGCAGAAGTTACCCCAAACCCTGGAGTAATGAAGTTTGGTACAAACAAGAATTTAACGCAAACAGATGTTGAGTTTAAAAATATTGAAGAAGCAAGTAAATCTTCTCCTTTAGCACAAGCAATTTTTAATTTTCCTTTCGTAAAAGAAGTTTTTATTTCTGATAATTATGTTTCTGTAACCAAATATGATATGGTGGAATGGAAAGAGGTTTTTGCAGAAGTAAGAACATTTATTCGTGAGTATTTAGTTGATGGAAAAACCATCATTAAAGAATTACCAACTTTAGAAACGGTTACAAACAAAGAAACAATTGCTCCTGTTATTGAATTGGAAGGAATTCCTGCTCAAATTTCAGATATTTTAGATGAATATATAAAACCTGCTGTAGCTGGTGATGGAGGTAATATTGCTTTTAGATCTTATGATGAAAAAAATAAGGTTGTGAGTGTAGTTTTACAAGGCGCTTGTAGTGGTTGTCCATCTTCTACAGCAACTTTAAAAAACGGAATTGAAGCGTTGTTAAAAGATATGATGCCAGGTTTAGTAAACGAAGTTGTGGCTATAAATGGTTAGGAGTTAGAAGTTAGAAGTTAAGAGTTAGCAGAAAAATAATTATATTTAGTATAAATCAAACATAGATGTCAGCAGAAAAAATTAATCCTTATAAAGATTCAACTTTAGGAAAAAAAGAGCAAGTTGCTAAAATGTTTGACACTATTTCTGGCAATTACGATGGTTTGAACAGAGTTATTTCTTTAGGAATCGATGTAAAATGGCGTAAAAAAGTTGTTGAGATTGTTGGTGAAAATAATCCAAAGCAAATTTTAGACATTGCAACAGGAACAGGAGATTTAGCTTTAATGATGGCTGCTTTAAAACCAGATAGAATTGTTGGTTTAGATATTTCTGCAGGAATGTTAGAAGTTGGAAAACAAAAAATTGCCAAAGCAAAACTTTCTGATAAAATAGAAATGATTGTTGGCGACTCTGAAGAAATGCCTTTTGATAACAATACTTTCGATGCGATTACAGTTTCTTTTGGTGTGCGTAATTTCGCAAACTTAGACAAAGGTTTAACAGAAATTGCAAGAGTTTTAAAACCCACTGGAGTTTTGGTTATTTTAGAAACTTCAAACCCAGTAAAATTTCCTTTTAAACAAGGCTATAAAATCTATACAAACCTATTTTTACCAGCAGTTGGTAAATTACTATCTAAAGACAAAGTTGCCTATTCGTATTTATCTGAATCTGCAAATTCTTTTCCTTTTGGAGAAGCTTTCAACAATATTTTACAAAAAAATGGGTTTACACATACAGAAGCTACTCCTGTAACTTTTGGAGTTGCTACAATTTACACTGCAAGTTTATAAAAATGATTAAAAAAGGATTTCTTTTTGGTTTTTTATTGATGATTTCTGCAACGTTTTTTGCCCAAAGAGATCGTGTAGAAAACCTACCAACGTTCGATGATAGAAAAATTCATTATGGTTTTTATTTGGGAATCAATCAAAATGATTTTAAACTAAATTTAAAAAATAGCAATGTTTTTAATGCTGATATTTCTGTAGAACCAACCTATGGTTTTAATGTTGGTTTAATTGCTGAATTGCGTTTGCACAAAAATTTAAGTGTACGTTTAGAGCCAGGTTTAGTCAGTAATTCCAAAAATATTATTTTTAATCATTTAAAGACTTCTAACAATCCACAAGATAGTATCAGAGAAATTGGCTCTACATATTTACACTTTCCTGTAGTTTTTAAATTTAGCACTGACAGGTATAAAAATATTCGTCCTTATTTATTAGGAGGTGTTTCTTTAGATTATAATTTTTCTAGTAATGAAGCCAATCAAGATGATAATTCTGCTGGACAATTTAGGATGAAAACAACCAATTTTATGTACGAAGTTGGTGTAGGAATTGATATTTATTTAGCGTTCTTTAAGTTCTCTCCTTCCATTCGTGGAGTTTTCGCCATTAATAACGAGATAAAATACGATGATGATCCAAATAGCAAATGGACAGCTCCTATTAACTTTATGGGAACTCGTGGCGTATTTTTGAATTTTGCTTTTGAGTAGTAGCTTTCCTTTTACACAGAGATTCACAGAGGTTTTTCGAGCAGATTCATAAAGACAAAATACCTAACTCTTTTAGAATCTAGAATTATTTTTTAATATTGTTGTCAGATTAAAACTTTATAAACTCCAAAAACTCTTACTAAATAACCGAATTTTTAATATATCGCCCTTCTAGGGCTAAACTTAATTTTGAAATAATTTTCTATTCATATTTCATCCCTCTGGGATTTTCAGCTCTGTAAGAGCGAAAGATTCATAAAAAAATAGCGTAAGAAAGACAAAGCTCCATAGGAGCGAAATTTAATCAAAAATCTTTTTTAAAACTATACTTTTAAATGTAATAGGAACCTCCCAAACTCGCTCACTGAAAAATGCTACTGATTACTGCCAACTGAAAACTACCTACTAAATACTGCGTTTAAACTCGCTCAACAAAATAGCAGTTGCAGTTGCCACATTTAAGCTTTCTGTTTCTTGCGTTTCTCCAAATCTCGGAATTGATATTTTGTTTTTTATCAATGCTCTAATTTCATCAGAAACACCATTTGCCTCATTTCCCATCACTAAAATAGCCTCTTTTGGTAAAGTTGATTTATAGACATTTTCACCATTCATATCCGCAATAAAACTAGGTAAATTAGTTTCTTGTAGATAGTTTTCTAAAGATATATATTGTATAGAAATCCTTGTTAAAGAACCCATACTTGCTTGCACAACTTTTGGGTTGTAACAATCTACAGTGTCTTTAGAGCAAATTAATTGCGTTACTCCAAACCAATCGCACAAACGAATAATAGTTCCTAAATTTCCAGGATCGTTTATGGCATCTAAAACAATAGTAAGCCCTTTTTGTTGCAAAGGTTTTTCATCAGGAATTTTAAACAACCCTAAAACTTTGTTTGGCGATTTTAAGTTGCTAATTTTTTGTAAATCCTTTTCAGAAATTCTCACAATTTTATCCGAAGAAATCGTAGTTTCAAAATCATCGGTTGCAAATAAAATATCAACTTGAAAAGATGAATTTAAAAGTTCATTTACTACTTTTATACCCTCAGCAATAAATAAACTATTTTTTTGTCTATACTTTTTTTGTGATAAACTTGTTATTAATTTTAGTTGATTTTTTGAGATGCTCATTAATTGATTTATAAATATAAATATACCGTTGAAAAATACTATTTTTGATATTCTTTGGAGTGCTAAAATAATGAAAAAACTCTCGTTTTATTTTTTATTCATCATCTTTCTAATTTCATGTAATTCTACAGAACATGTAATAGATGGTCAGTTTATGCTTTCAAAAACCAATATTTTTATTGATAGTACAAAAACGAATGGAGCAGACCTTCAAAAATATATTTTACAAAAAAGAAATCCTCGTTTTTTAGGATTGCCTTTAGGTTTGTATTTTCATAATTTAGGAAATCACGATAAACCAAAAACTCCTATTGAATGGGCTAATGAAAATAAAAGGTCTTATAACTTTGTAAAAAGAATTTTTTCCGAAAAACAAAGCATTGCCTATGCAAATTCTTTTATAAACTTAAATAAATGGTTCTTAAGTTATGATGAACCAGCAATTATAAGCGAGCTAAAAGTTAAAAGAACCGAAGATAATTTATCTGCCTATTATAAAACGCAAGGCTATTTTAAATCGTCTGTCACCTCTAACATTAAAAGAGATTCTGCAAGTAAAAAAGCCACTGTAACCTATCGAATTCAAAGAGGAAAACCAACAGTATTAGACACTGTAAACATCGAGATAAAATCGCCTATTTTAGATTCTATTTATGTGAATTCTGGTTTAACATCTTTATTAAAATCAGGAGATCGTTATAAAGACCAAGTTTTTAGAAATGAAGCCAGTAAAGTAGTAAAGCTCTTTAGAAATAATGGTATTTATAATTTTACAGAATCTGCTTTAGCTTTTTATGTAGATTCTACAAGAACTGATTATAAAACAAATGTAGATTTTTTAATATCATCTAGCAGGTTAGAAGAAAAAGATGGCATTTATATCGAAAAACCTTACAAAGTACAAACTATCAAAGAAGTACATGTAACCACAGATTATTCTTTTATACAAAAGGAAGAAACTATTTCTGACACTGTAACTTATAATGGTATTCAATTTTCTGCTTTTGATAAATTACTTTACAATCCAAAATATTTATCACAATCTATTTTCTTAAAACCTGGCGAGATCTACAGTGATACTTTAACAAATTTAACCAGAACACATTTAAAATCTTTACAGAATTTTAAATCAACAAATATAAAATTTACACCTATTAATGGTTCTGATAGTGAGTTAAGGATGGATGTTTTATTATCTCCATTAGAAAAATATACACTGGGTTTAGAATCGGAATTAACACACTCAAATATTAGAAATTTAGGGATTTCTGGTAAATTTTCTATTACAGACAGAAATATTTTTAGAGGAGCAGAATTGTTAAAAATGTCCCTTTTAGGTTCTTGGTTCAACTCAAACAATGGTCCTGGTTGGGAAATTGGTGCAGATGCTTCTTTAGAGATTCCAAGATTTGTTGCTCCTTTTGGTTTGGGGAAATTTGTACCTAAAGAAATGTCGCCAAGAACTTTATTTTCAATAGGTTCTAGTTTTCAAAAAAACATTGGTTTAGACAGGCAAACTTTTACCATTTTAACAGATTACAAATGGCAATCCACACCCAAAAAGACGATTCAATTAGAGGTTTTAAACACACAATACATTCAAAATTTAAATGTTAGTAGTTTCTTTAATATTTATTCATCGGAATTTGATAATTTAAATACAGTTGCAGAAGCCTATGATTTAGCCAAAAGCACGAATGATAATTTTCCTTTAGATGATGATAATATTAGTTCACAATCAGAAGATGCTTTGCGTTTTATGAACTTGGTTTCCTCAGATAATAGTTTTCAAAATTCAAATCCAAGTGAATATAATACTGCTGTTAATATTTTAGATCGTTATAAAATTATAACCTCAGATTTTTTGATTCCTACTTTGGCTTACACCTATACTTATAATGGGCAAACTAATTTTAAAGATAGTAATTTTTCTTTTTTTAGAATACGACTTGCCAATTCAGGAAACATTTTAGGTTTATTATCAGATAAAAGAAATGAAAATGATAAAAAAACCATTTTAAACATTCCTTTGGCTCAATATTTTAAAACCGATATTGAGTTTAAGAAGTTTTGGAGTATTGGTTCTAATAATTCCGTTTTTGCTTTTAGAACATTTTTAGGTGCCATTTTAACCTATGATAATTCTGATGTTCCGTTTACAAAAAGTTATTTTGCTGGTGGTTCTAATGACATTAGAGCTTGGCAAACCTACGAATTAGGACCTGGAAGCAGAAACTCTGGCTTAGAATTTAACATTGGTAATTTTAAATTTTTAACAAGTGCAGAATATCGTTTTGATGTTGTTGGTAGATTAAAAGGTGCTTTATTTGTGGATGCTGGTAATATTTGGGATATCTCTGATTCTGAATTTGTAGAAGATGATGCAAAATTTACGGGTTTATCATCCTTAAAAAATATTGCAGTTGGTTCTGGCTTTGGAGCAAGGTTAGATTTTAATTTCCTAATAATACGTTTAGATGTTGGCTTTAAAACCTATGAACCTTATTTAGAAGACAGTAAATGGTTTAAAAATTACAACTTTAATGCTGCAGTTTATAATATTGGTATCAACTATCCATTCTAAAAAAGATAACGTTTTCGTTATTTAAAACAGCCACTTTGTATTAAAACCTACTATTTTTTGTTATTTTTGATGCATAATATCAATTAAAACACACATAAAATGAGTCATAATATTAAACCTGGTGTAGCAACAGGAAAAGAAGTTCAAGAAATTTTTAACTACGCAAAAGAAAAAGGGTTTGCATTACCAGCAGTTAATGTTGTAGGTTCTAACACAATTAATGGTGTTTTAGAAACTGCAAAAGAATTAAATGCGCCAGTAATCATTCAATTTTCTAATGGTGGAGCACAATTTCAAGCAGGTAAAGGATTATCAAACGAAAATCAAAAAGCAGCAATTGCAGGTGGTATAGCAGGTGCAAAACATATTCATGCATTAGCAGAAGCTTATGGAGTACCTGTAATTTTACATACAGACCATTGTGCAAAGAAATTATTACCTTGGATTGATGGATTGTTAGACGCAAGTGAAGTTCACTTTAAAGAAACTGGTAAGCCATTATATAGTTCTCACATGATTGATTTAAGTGAAGAACCAATTGAAGAAAACATAGAAATTTGTAAAAAATACCTTGCTAGAATGAGCAAAATGGGTATGACTTTAGAAATTGAATTAGGAATTACTGGTGGTGAAGAAGATGGTGTTGATAATTCTGATGTGGATGCATCTAAATTATACACACAACCAGAAGAAGTTGCGTATGCTTATGAGGAATTATTAAAAGTTTCTCCACAGTTTACAATTGCAGCAGCTTTTGGAAATGTTCATGGAGTTTACAAGCCAGGAAATGTAAAATTAACGCCAAAAATTCTAAAGAATTCTCAAGAATATGTAACTAAAAAGTATGGTGTTGAAGAAAATCATATTGATTTTGTTTTTCATGGTGGTTCTGGTTCTACTTTAGAAGAAATTAGAGAAGCTATTGGTTATGGAGTTATCAAAATGAATATTGATACTGATTTACAATTTGCTTTTACAGAAGGAATTAGAGATTATATGCAAGGTAAAGCAGAGTATTTAGCAACCCAAATTGGGAATCCTGAAGGAGCTGACAAGCCAAACAAAAAATATTACGACCCAAGAGGTTGGTTACGTTTAGGTGAAGAAACTTTTAAAGCACGTTTAAAACAAGCATTTGCAGATTTAAATAATGTAGATACTTTATAAGATTTACAATACATTTTATAAAAGCATTTTGAAGAAATTCAAGATGCTTTTTTTTGGTTTTTAAGATTGATAAAAAAGAATTAATCAAACCAAATTAAAAGTTCGTAAAAATCTTTTACATTTGTAACCTGCTTTTTATTTTAAAAGCAAATAACATTAAATTAAATAAACTAACATTATGGCTTGGTTTAAAAGAACTGATAAAGGAATACAAACTGCAACAGAGGACAAGAAAGACACACCAAAAGGGTTGTGGTACAAAACTCCTAGTGGAAAAGTTATTGATACAGAAGAGTTAAAAAAGAACTTATATGTAAGTCCAGAAGATGGCTATCATGTAAGGATTGGTAGTAAAGAATACTTCGAATTATTTTTTGACAACAATGAGTTTAAAGAATTAAATGAAGGCTTAACGTCTAAAGATCCTTTAAAATTTGAAGACACAAAAAAATATCCAGACAGATTAAAAGCAGCACAAGAAAAAACAAAATTAAAAGATGCTGTTAGAACTGCTGTAGGTAAATCTTTAGGAAAAGACATTGTAATTGCAGCTATGGATTTTGCATTTATTGGTGGATCTATGGGTTCTGTAGTTGGAGAAAAAATTGCACGTGCAATTAATTATTCAATCGAGAAAAAGATTCCATTTTTAATGGTATCAAAATCTGGAGGCGCAAGAATGATGGAAGCATCGCTTTCTTTAATGCAATTGGTAAAAACATCAGCAAAATTAGCACAATTAGCAGAAGTTAAAATTCCATATATTTCTTTATGTACAGATCCAACAACTGGAGGTACAACAGCTTCTTATGCAATGTTGGGCGATATAAATATTGCAGAACCAAATGCATTAATTGCGTTTGCTGGGCCAAGAGTTGTAAAAGATACCACAGGTAAAGAATTACCAGAAGGTTTTCAAAAATCTGAATTTGTTTTAGAACATGGTTTCTTAGATGCTATTTATGAGCGTAAAGACTTAAAAAAACAAGTAAATTTATATATTGATTTAATACAGAATATTCCTGTTAGAAAAGAGGAAGCAGTTTAGAAAATAATCTATAATTTATAATCAATTCAAAACCAACAAAAGAACTATTTTTTGTTGGTTTTCTTTTTAAAAATAACACTATATTTGCACCTTCAATGAAAACATCATTGATATACATAAAAATCATTTAAATAATATTGGCATGTACTTGACTAAAGAAATTAAAGAAGGAATCTTCGAAAAACACGGTAAAGGGAAAAACGATACTGGAACTTCAGAAGGACAAATTGCGTTATTTACGCACAGAATTAACCATTTAACTGGGCACTTAAAGAAAAATCGTAAAGATTTTAATACAGAGCGTTCTTTAGTAATGATGGTTGGTAAGCGTAGAAGTTTATTAGATTATTTAAAAAAATCTGATATTACTAGATATCGTGCAATTATCGCAGAATTAGGAATTAGAAAATAATTCTTTTAAAAAGAGGTTCTATAAACGTGCCTCTTTTTTTTATGCAATAAATTTAAATTCTTTAAGATAAGCTTAAAACTATTGAATTAATTCTTTCTGTCTAACTAACAGAATTTATATAAAAAGTCAGAATTACCAACAATAATTCTGTATTTCCATTGCAACAACAAACAACAACGCAACAACAAAAATTAGTAATTAAAATTTAGAATTAAAATTTATGATTCCAAAAGTATTTAAAGAGGTTATAGACCTTGGAGATGGTAGAGAAATTTCAATCGAAACCGGAAAATTAGCAAAACAAGCTCATGGAAGTGTTGTTGTACAGTCAGGAAAATGTATGATGTTGTGTACAGTTGTTTCTAATTACGAACAGAAAGATCTTGGTTTTTTACCTTTAACAGTAGATTATAGAGAAAAATTTGCAGCTGCAGGTCGTTATCCAGGTGGTTTCTTTAAAAGAGAAGCAAGACCAAGTGATGGTGAAGTATTAACAATGCGTTTAGTAGACAGAGTTTTACGTCCATTATTCCCAAAAGATTATACTGCAGAAACGCAAGTAATGATTCAATTGATGTCTCATGATGAAAATGTAATGCCAGATGCAATGGCTGGTTTAGCAGCATCTGCAGCAATTCAATTATCAGATTTTCCATTTGAATGTGCAATTTCTGAAGCAAGAGTTGGTAGAATCAATGGCGAATTTATCATCAATCCAACAAGAGCACAATTAGCAGAATCTGACATTGATATGATGATTGGAGCTTCTGCAGATTCTGTAATGATGGTGGAAGGTGAAATGGATGAAATTTCTGAAGAAGAAATGGCAGACGCAATTAAATTTGCACACGAAGCAATTAAAATACAATGTGCTGCTCAATTAAGATTAGCAGAAGCATTTGGAAAAAAACCAACTCGTGAATACGAAGCTGCAAGAGAAGATAAAGATTTAGAGAAAAAAGTTCATGACATGGCATATGACAAAGTATATGCTATAGCTGAAGCTGGTTCTGCTAAACATGAAAGATCTGATGCTTTCAAAAAAATAAAAGAAGATATTAAAGCAACTTTTTCTGAAGAAGAATTAGCAGATTATGGTGGTTTAGTTTCTGATTATTATAGAAAAGCAGAAAAAGCTGCAATTCGAGACTTAACTTTAAACGTAGGTTTGCGTTTAGATGGTAGAAAAACAGATGAAATTAGACCAATTTGGTCAGAAATAGATTATTTACCATCTGTACATGGTTCTGCAATCTTTACTCGTGGAGAAACACAAGCATTAGCAACTGTAACTTTAGGAACTTCTAGAGATGCAAATAAAATAGATATGCCATCTTTTGAAGGTGAAGAAAATTTCTATTTACATTATAACTTCCCTCCTTTTTGTACAGGTGAAGCAAGACCAATTCGTGGAACTTCAAGAAGAGAAGTTGGGCATGGTAATTTAGCACAACGTGGTTTAAAAGGAATGATTCCTGATAGCTGTCCTTATACAGTAAGAGTAGTTTCTGAAGTTTTAGAATCTAATGGTTCTTCTTCTATGGCAACTGTTTGTGCTGGTACAATGGCTTTAATGGATGCTGGTGTGCAAATGATAAGACCAGTTTCTGGTATTGCAATGGGATTGATTTCTGATGCAGCTTCTGGAAAATATGCTGTTTTATCTGATATTTTAGGTGATGAAGATCACTTAGGTGATATGGATTTTAAAGTAACTGGTACTTCTGAAGGAATTACTGCTTGCCAAATGGATATTAAAGTAAAAGGTTTATCATATGAAATTTTAGTAAATGCACTAAAACAAGCACGTGAAGGACGTTTACATATTTTAGGAAAAATAACGGAAACTATTGCAACTGCAAATACAGAAGTAAAAGAACATGCTCCTAAAATGATTAATAGAAGAATTCCTAATGATATGATTGGTGCATTTATTGGACCAGGAGGAAAACATATCCAAGAATTACAGAAAGAAACAGGAACAACAATTGTTATTACTGAAGATGCTGTAACTGAAGAAGGAATTATCGAAATTTTAGGAACAGATCCAGCAGGAATTGAGCAAGTAATTGCTAGAATTGAATCTATGTTATTCAAGCCACAAGTTGGAAGCGCTTACGAAGTGAAAGTAATTAAAATGTTAGATTTTGGAGCTGTTGTAGAATATGTAGAAGCACCAGGAAACGAAGTTTTATTACACGTATCTGAATTAGCTTGGGAACGCACAGAAAATGTAACTGATGTTGTAAACATGGGTGACGTTTTTGATGTAAAGTACTTTGGTTTAGACCCAAGAACTCGTAAAGAAAAAGTTTCTAGAAAAGCATTGTTACCAAAACCAGAAGGTTATGTAGCAAGACCACCAAGAGATGACAAACGTTCTGGAGGAAGAGATAATCGTGGACGTGATGACAGAAAGCCAAGAGCGCCAAGAGAACCTAGAAAAGAAGAATAACTATTTTAAAAAAAGCCTAATTTAAACAATTAGTTATTTTTTAAAATTCTTAATAAGTTATCAAAATCGCCATTTAATTATGGCGATTTTTTTATGCTTTTTTGTTTCTTTGTAATCCATAAAAAAAACTTTATAAACTTTAATAGTTTTAAGGTTTTCTAATCAACATCTTAATTGAATATTCAAAGAACCACATATTTATCATTAGGTACAAACCAAGGCAATAAATTGGAAAACCTACAAAATGCAATTGATTTAATTGCTGATAAAGTTGGTTCGATTCTAAAGGTGTCTTCTGTTTACAAAACTGCTTCTTGGGGTTTTGATAGCGATGATTTCTTTAATATTTGCATTAAAGTAACGACCATTCATCCACCAGAAAAATTAATGCAACTTCTTTTACATATTGAAACAGCATTAGGAAGAAAAAGAAAAGATACTACAGCATATGCTGATAGAAATATTGATATTGATATTTTACTCATTGAGAATGAAATTATCTTTTCAAAAAACTTAATTGTGCCACATTCAAAAATGTTGGAGCGTAAGTTTGTGTTAGTTCCTTTGGCTGAAATTGCAAGTGCTGTAATTCATCCCATAGAGAATAAAGAATTGGCTGTTTGCTTGCAAAATTGCACTGATGCTTCAGAAATTTCTTTGGTGAATGAAAAACTAAAAAGACCAATTCCTATAACTGAAAAGTATAATTATATTGCTATTGAAGGGAATATTGGTGCAGGAAAAACGTCCTTAGCAAATTTAGTTTCAGAGGAGTTTAATGCAAAATTGATTTTAGAACGTTTTGCTGACAATCCTTTTTTACCAAAATTTTACGAAGATAAAGAGCGTTATGCTTTTCCTTTAGAAATGAGTTTTCTGGCAGATCGTTATCAACAATTGTCTGATGATTTAGCTCAATTAGATTTGTTTAAAAACTTTGTAGTTTCTGATTATTACATTTTTAAATCGTTGATTTTTGCTCAAATTACATTGCAAAAAGAAGAGTATAAATTGTACAGAAAAATGTTCGATTTAATGTATAAAGAAATTACAAAACCCGATTTATATGTGTATTTGTATCAAAATACAGATCGTCTTTTAGAGAATATTAAAAATCGTGGTAGAGATTATGAGCAAAATATTCAACCAGATTATTTGCAAAAAATTCACGATGGTTATAAAAGTTTTATCAGCACACAACAAAACTTAAACGCCTTAATTATTGATGTTTCAGAAATTGATTTTGTTCACAATCCAGAAGATTATGAAGACGTTATCAATCAAATAAAAAAGGCGTAAAAATTTATTTTTTAAGTTCTAATTTTTCTGCAAAATAGTCACAAAAATCTTTCATGGTTGCTCCCATTTTTGCATCATCTGTAGCTCTCTCAAAAGATTCTGCCATAGAAACTAAAGTTTGATGATAAAACTGTTTCATTTCATCTACTGGCATATCTTTAGTCCACAAATCCATACGTAACGTATCTTTTTTCTTGTGATCCCACACAGAAATCATGACTGCTTTAGTAGGTTCTTGATTAATTCCACCATCAATTGCACTCCAAGAAATTTCTTCTGGAACTTTATTTTCGTCTAAACCAATTTTAAATTTTACTTCTGAATTATGCTTTACTGACATTACTTTTTCGGTTTGTATTTAGATTTTTTGAAGATTTCCTCTTTCTCCATTTTTAATAATTCTTGCAAAGATACATCATTATGTTTCATGAAAGAATTCACAATTTGCCAACCCATCCAAACTCCAATTCTTCCTGGAGAAAGATCATCTTGATTCATATAAAATTTAGAAAAAGGTGCAATTTCTATAAATCTTTGATTCAATTTTGTATCAGTACTAAATAAAATTTTTCGGTCTATAAAATACATCCAAACTTCTTCTTCATTTGCTTTTGCCCAGTTTAATTTATCTTCTGAATACCCGATTTTATTTCTTTCTGAAACTTCAGGCAAATAGGCATCTAACAAATACATTTTTTTTCCTTCAAATATTATTTTTGAAATAAAATTCCTGTTCGTATTTGAGTACAATTGTTTTTCTATAATCGCATTTGCAACATCTACTATAATATGTTCTTTGGTATTATTTTCTTTAATATATGCTGGGTAATCTCCATAAAAAGGATGATTTTTCCCAAGATAAACATCCAATGAAATTAGCAATAAACTATCTGCGTAAATAACTCTACTTTCATAATCGATATTACTTAACATCGTTATTACAGAAGGTGCTTTAAATTTTGGATTGTAATATTTTACATGTTTAAAAAGTGAGGTTAATTGCTCCTCTTCCTTCGAAATATCTTGATATATTTTTTGTGATTCAGCAAATAATTCTTGCTCTTCAGCATCTTTAATTTTCGCGAATGATAAACTGTCTGTAAATACTTCTGGAAATAAATATGGATATTTTAACTTTACAGCTGGCAAAGTTTGTTTGTTTGCACTGTAAAAATCTACATCATATCTATTGATGGAAAAATCGACATTTATGTTAGAAACATCAATTTTAGGTTTATTTTTATCAGAACAAGAAAAAAGTAGACATAAAACAATCAATACAGCAAAAGGAAATCTCATAATATTTGTATCTTGGTAACTCAGTTTAAGAACGATAAAAATACTAAAATAGTTTATAAATGAACACCGAAAAAGTATCTGAATATATAATAAATTGGTTAAAAGAATATGCAACAAAAGCCAATGTAAATGGTTTTGTTGTAGGTGTTTCTGGTGGAATTGATTCTGCTTTAACCTCTACTTTATGCGCAAAAACAGGTTTAAAAACGTTGTGTGTAGAAATGCCAATTCACCAAGCAGCAAGCCAAGTTTCAAGAGCTGAAGAGCATATTAAACAATTAAAAAACAATTTTGAAAATGTGAGCGAAGTTAGAGTTGATTTAACTGCCACTTTTGAAAATTTTAAAAGTGAAGTTCCTGTTGTTAAAGATACAGCAAAAGTTGATTTATCTTTAGCAAACACAAGAGCTCGTTTAAGAATGACGAGTTTATATTATTTGGCAGGCATCCATAGTTTACTAGTTGCAGGAACAGGGAATAAAGTTGAAGATTTTGGTGTTGGTTTTTATACAAAATATGGTGATGGAGGTGTAGATTTAAGCCCAATTGCAGATTTAATGAAATCTGAAGTGTATGAATTAGCTGCGTATTTAGGGGTTCCAAATTCGATTCAAAAAGCGGCTCCTACAGATGGTTTATTTGGTGATAGCAGAACAGATGAAGACCAAATTGGTGCTTCTTATGATGAATTAGAATGGGCAATGAAAATGCAAAATGCAGGTAAAAAAGCTGATGAATTTTCTGGACGAAATTTAGAAGTGTTTAAAATTTACACAAGATTAAATCGCATAAATCAGCATAAAATGGTTGCAATTCCTGTTTGTGAAATTCCAGACGAATTACAATAAATTTGCAGCAATCATCAATTTTTTTATTCTCATATATGCTTTCTTTTTACTGCCTCTATAAATTTCTAAGGGTAATAAAACAAAAAGAACTATAATCTTTATGATTTTGAAAAATTGTGTCATTTTAAGTTGTTGTCTATTTATTAGACGCAATTCTAATTAAATGTCACATTTAGTAATTATATAGTGTTAATTATATTAATTTTAGAGACAAAAAAATGCCTTAACAATTTCTGTTAAGGCATTTTGATTAGATTTTTGTTTGGCTATTTATTATAATAAATTAGCTGAAATCATCAATTTTTTTATTCTCATATATGCTCTTCTTTTAGATCCTTTTGAAATTTCGAAAGGCAAGAAAATAAATAGCTGAATGATTTTTAAAATTTGCAATACTCTTTTCATAATTTTTTTTTAATTCTTTCTAGCATTGTAAATATACAAAAAAAGAAATAAACACCTCTTTTTGAGCATATAGGAAAAACACCCTAATTTAAAATTAGTAGTATTTATATGTTTTTTTGATATAATGATTGAAATATGTTGTTTAAAGCTATAATAAATTAGCTGAAATCATCAATTTTTTAATTTTTAGTGAAGCTCTTTTTTTAGAACCATTAGAAATATCGAATGGTAATTTGAGAAATAACTGAACAATTTTTAAGATTTTGAATACTTTTTTCATGATTTTTTTTAATTCCTTTTCATTGGCAAAAATAGTCAAATAGTAAGATATATTTTAAATAAAAATCAATTCAAGTGTGTTTTTGAAGAAAAAGCAATATGTTTGCTTATAAATTATAGAGTTTGCTAAATTTAGCTGATATTTTGTTTAATTTGATAATTTTTAAACAATTATACTACTCTATTTAGTTTTTCGAAAAGACGAATTTTAAGACTCGTATAATTTTTAATCGTCTCTAAATCAATCGCTATTGAAGCATCTTCTGTTGCTTCTTTCATGAGCTCTTCAATTTTTTTACCAATTAAAATTCTACGTAAATTAAAAACGGCATCATTAACAGCTTTGCTTAAAACCTCTATGGCTTGAGTAACGAAAATATTTTGTGCCTCCCAATTACTTAATTGATGTTTTTCTTCATCCATTAAAATAGAAGTCACTGTATTTGCAATATTTGGGTTTTTGCTGTGAATTAGTTTGTCAATTTCTAACTTTTGAGATTGGTTTAATTGGTGAATAATATCCGTATAAATTTCTTGAAAAATAGTGTTTGAAAACTCAATTTCATCATCTTGCAAATGCAAATAAATTTCTGATGAAACTGTATTTTGATATTTTCTTAAGGTAATTTTTTCCCTTCCATTATCGTCTACATTTGTAATTTCCTCAATAAAATCTACCTCCTCATTACCATACAATAACAAAATTCTAATAATTTCTTGTTCTAAAATAGTAAGTTGATCTATTTTGTCTGCAAGTAATCCTTGCCCTCCTTTAACAACTCCCATTGCTGCTTGCTCCTGTTCATAAAAATATTCGGGAGGTGGTTCATTTGGATCTACATTAGGATTTGGATTCGTATTTGTGTTTTGCTTCGTATTTGAACTAGGATTAGAATTATTATTATAAGAACTTGTTTTATTTTTTTGTGTAGCGTCTTTCTTTAAAATTTGCGCTAATTCACTAAACAAAACACGTTCTGAAATTTCCATAATTCTAGAACATTCTTGCACATAAACTTCACGTTGAATAGAATCTGGAATTTTAGAAATACTAGCAACAATATCTCTAATTACTGTTGCTTTTTTTATAGGATCGTTATTAGAATCCTTTAATAATAAAGACACTTTAAAGTTGATAAAATCTTGAGCAGCCGTTTCTAAAAACTCTTTTAATTCTGTTTCTGTATGTGCTTTTGCAAAACTATCAGGATCTTCACCATCAGGAAATTGAACCACTTTTACGTTCATTCCTTGCTCTAAAATTAAATCGATTCCACGAATGGAAGCTCTAATTCCTGCTGCATCACCATCAAATAAAACAGTAATATTTTTTGTTAATCTGTTTACTAACCTAATTTGATCAGAAGTTAACGCAGTTCCTGAAGAAGCAACTACATTCTCAACTCCAGATTGATTGAAAGAAATAACATCTGTATAGCCTTCTACTAAAAAACAATTATCCTGTTTTGCAATTTCTTTTTTAGCTTGATAAATTCCATACAAAATTTTACTTTTATGATAAATATCGCTTTCAGGTGAATTTAAATATTTTGCAGCTTTTTTATCGACTTTTAATATACGACCACCAAAACCTAAAATTCTACCAGACATAGAATGTATAGGAAACATAACACGTCCTTTAAAACGATCAAATTGCCTGTTTTCTTTTACAATTGATAAACCTGTAGAAGCTAAATATTTTAAATCGTAGCCTTTTTCTAACGCTGCTTTTGTAAAATTATCCCACTCATCTAAACAATATCCTAAATCGAATTTTTGAATGGTTTCGTCTGTAAAACCACGTTCTTTAAAATAGCTTAAACCAATTGCTTTGCCTTGATTGGTGTTCAGCATTAAATTATGAAAATAATCTTTCGCAAAATTAGAAACCAGATACATGCTTTCACGCTCATTTACTTGCGCTTTCTGCTCATCTGTTTGTTCAGTCTCTTCAATTTCTATATTGTATTTTTTTGCCAACCATTTTAAGGCTTCTGGATATGAAAAATGTTCATGTTCCATTAAAAAGGAAACTGAGTTCCCTCCTTTTCCTGTAGAAAAATCTTTCCAGATTTGTTTTACTGGTGATACCATAAAAGAAGGCGATTTTTCATCCGTAAACGGACTTAATCCTTTAAAGTTACTACCTGATTTTTTTAGTTGTACAAATTCACCAATCACCTCTTCCACTCTCGCAGATTCAAAAACTCGGTCTATGGTACTTCTAGATATCATTTAAATTTAATTTATTAAAGAATACAAATATAGTAAGAAGTTCGTCTTATAAAAACAAAGACCTCACAGGTTTTGATACTGAAACAAGTTCAGCACAAGAAACTTGTGAGGTCTGAAAATATATTTTATAACTTTACTTTTGGGTTTGCCATTTGCGTTAAGGATTGAGCAATTGTTTGAGCTCTTTTTTGTTTTTCACAAAAAAAGCGAGTGTGAAAGCCTGACCTTTAGGGAACGCCCAAAAAACACTAAGAAGCTGCTTTTAACTTCTTTAACGTTGTATTTGTTAATTTTGCTTCTGCATAATCTTTGGTAACATTTAATTCTTTATCATCAGAACTTGGCAAATCGAACATGGCATCTGTAAATATAGCTTCGCATAAAGAACGTAAACCTCTTGCTCCCAATTTATACTCTACTGCTTTACCAACAATGTAATTTAAAGCATCTTCTTCGATTGTAAAATCAACATCATCCATCTTAAACAATTTTGCATATTGCTTAATAATTGAATTTTTTGGTTCTGTTAAAATTGCACGTAAAGTTTCTGCATCTAAAGGATTCATGTAACTTAAAACAGGCAAACGACCAATAATTTCTGGAATTAAACCAAATGCTTTTAAATCTGATGGAATAATATATTGCAATAAATTACCTTCATCTATTTTATCATCTGCTAAAGAAGCTGCAAAACCAACTGCTTGTCTGTTTAAACGTTTGCTGATAATTCTTTCGATTCCAGAAAATGCACCTCCAGCAATAAATAAAATCTCTTTGGTATCTACCTCAATAAATTTTTGCTCTGGATGTTTTCTACCACCTTTTGGAGCTACATTTACGACAGTTCCTTCTAATAATTTTAATAAAGCTTGCTGAACACCTTCACCAGAAACATCTCTAGTGATTGAGGGATTATCTCCTTTTCTGGCAATTTTATCAATTTCATCTATAAAAACAATTCCTTTTTCAGCTTTTGCAACATCATAATCTGCGACTTGCAATAACCTACTTAAAATGCTTTCTACATCTTCACCAACATAACCTGCTTGTGTTAAAACAGTGGCATCAACAATTGAAAAAGGAACGTTTAACATTTTTGCAATTGTTTTTGCAACCAATGTTTTTCCTGTACCAGTTTCACCTACCAAAATAATGTTCGATTTTTCGATTTCTACATCATCTTCGTCATTATCTTTAGTTTGCAATAAACGTTTATAATGGTTGTAAACTGCAACTGCCATTGCACGTTTTGTTTCTACTTGCCCAATAATATATTGATCTAAAAAAGCTTTAATTTCTTGTGGCTTTTTTAAAATTAAATCTTTAGACAAACCGTCTGTTTTTGCATCAGAGACTTCTTCTTCTACAATTCCATGAGCTTGTTCTATACATTTATCGCAAATATGGGCATCCATTCCTGCAATTAGCAAATCTGTTTCTGCTTTTTTTCGTCCGCAAAACGAACACTCTAAATTCTCTTCTTTCGACATTTTCTTTCGCTTTTTGCTTTTCGCTAATCGCCTTTCGCTCTCAACTTTATGTTTTAAACTATTTTTAGCCAATTGCGAATAGCAAATTAGCCAAAAGCCTAAAAATTATTTTCTCACTAAAACTTCATCAATCATTCCATATGCTTTAGCTTCATCAGC
>CAXBPL010000036.1:0-27714 GCA_963977615.1 uncultured Polaribacter sp.
TTTCTGTTCCTCCATAAGTTTCTGGTTTTGCAGGTACAGGATATAACTCAGCAGCGTCAAAAAAGTTTACACCATTTTCTAAAGCATAATCCATTTGCTCATGCCCTTCTGCTTCCGTATTTTGATTCCCCCAAGTCATGGTTCCTAAACAAATTTTAGAAACTTTTGTGTTTGTATTTGGTAGTGTTGTGTATTTCATTTTTTTGATGTGTAATTGTTTAATCGAGTAATTGTTGGTGAACTTACAGCTAAATTAAAAACTTAATATTTAGTATAAGAATAAACGACTATTTTTAACAGAGGATTTACGTTTTAAGGTTGCTATAACAATTAAAGCTATAATTCACGAATTAAAATAAATACTAAATTTTCTATTTTTGGGCGTTCCCTAAAGGTCAGGCTTTCACACTCGCTTTTTTTGTTGAAAAACAAAAAAGAGCTCAAACAATTGTTCAATCCTTAACGCATATTGCAAGCTAATAAAGGAAGTTATCTAAAGTTACAATTCTTGTTTCCAAAATTTTGTCATTTCGATTTTAAGAGAAATCTCATAAACTTGCTAAACTTTATGTTTGCACTCTTATGAGACTTCTCCCCAAAAGTCGAAGTGACAAGGTTATAAATAAACAAAAAAACGTGTAATTTATAAAAATTACACGCTAATTATTATATAAACAAACTTGCTTATTTCACAAGAGTGTTTCTTCCCTTTGGGAAGATTAAGATGGGCTTCTATTTAAGAATCGCTTGAATTCCAGGTAATGTTTTTCCTTCTAACATTTCTAACATGGCTCCACCACCTGTAGAAACGTAACTTACTTTATCAGCAAAACCAAATTGTTTAACAGCAGCAACAGAGTCTCCACCACCAACTAGAGAGAACGCTCCGTTTTTGGTTGCTTTTTCAATTGAATGTCCTAAAGCAATAGTTCCATTTGCAAATGTTTCCATTTCAAAAACACCTAAAGGTCCATTCCATAAAATAGTTTTACATTTATTTACAACATCATTAAAAATTTCTCTCGATTTTGGTCCAGCATCTAAACCTTGCCATCCATCAGGAATTTGAGTAATGTCTAAAATTTGTGTGTTTGCATCATTGCTAAAATCATCAGCAGCAACAACATCTATAGGAATATGAACTTGAACACCTTTTTCTTTAGCTTGCTTTAAAATATTTAAAGCCAAATCCATTTTATCATCTTCACAAATAGAATCTCCAACGTTTCCACCTTGTGCTTTTATAAAGGTAAAACTCATTCCACCACCAATAATTAAATGATCTACTTTGTCTAAAATATTTTCGATTACAGTAATTTTAGAGGATACTTTTGCACCTCCTAAAATTGCTAAAACTGGTTTTTCAGAATTATTTAAAACCTTATCAATACTTTCAATTTCTTGCGCTAATAAATTACCAAAACATTTTTTATCATCAAAAAATTGCGCAATAATTGTAGTTGATGCGTGTGCTCTGTGAGCAGTTCCAAAAGCATCATTTACATAAATATCACCTAATTTAGATAGCTTTTCAGCAAAGGCAACATCTCCTTTTGTTTCTTCTTCGTAAAAACGTAAATTTTCTAACAATAAAATTTCTCCATCTTCTAGATTAGCAACAGCTTCTTCAGCTTTTTCGCCAACACAATCTTCTACAAATTTCACGTTACAACCAATAACATCTATTATTTTAGAAACAATATGCTTTAGAGAAAACTCTTCTTGTTTTTCTTTTGGTCTTCCTAAATGGCTCATTAAAACACAGCTTCCACCATCTTCTAAAATTTTAATAATAGTAGGTTTTGCTGCTTCAATTCTGGTAGCATCAGTAACTTCAAATTTATCATTTAAAGGCACATTAAAATCTACACGAATAATGGCTTTTTTATTTTTAAAATTAAAATCGTTTAGTGTTTTCATATTGATTGTATTTTTAACAAAAATACTTTTTTATTTATCGTAAAAGAAATTGAAAATCGAAAAGTTAAGTTAACGTTTGCGTAAATAAATTTCTATGAAACAAGGGGTTCACAGAAAAATATCAACCAAAATAATTATTTATTTTTCTTCATTTTTTTAAAAGGATTTGTATCTCGGTTTTTAAAAGCATGGGTAGAAGTGTTTAAAATTAAAATGGCAGCAGCTGCAAAAGCAGTGTATGCAATCATTACATGATCTCCATTATTGGCAACACCAATTGCAATTAAAGCCCAAGCACCCACCATTCCAAATTCGCGCATATTTCTTTTCCAAGTAATTATTAAGTTGATGGCAGTCGCAATTAGTATCATTATCAACGTCCAAATTTCTGGAGAAACTCCAAAACCATCCCAACCAATTTTTACTAAATAAGAAGATACGTTTGCAATACTTGCAACTGTTACCCAGCCACTATAAATTACAAATGGCCACCAAAGAAATAGAATTACAGAAAAAGGAGCGTCCCAAAGTTCCATGCTATTTTTCCAAACAATTTTTAATAAAGAAAATAATAATAGAAATATAAAAATGCAGGAAAGACCTGTGTATTCGTAAATCCAACTAAAAATCCAAGCGCAATTAAAAACACAAGAAAGTATAAACCAAGGACCAGTTTTTAGTACAAAATCATCATTCCTAACCTTTACAAACAAGCTTCTGCCTTGGTAAATTGCAAAACCTAATAACAACAAATATATAAGTCCCCAAATCGAAAAAGCGTAACCTGCAGGTGTAAAAAGAGAGTTTAAATCTTTTGAAATTTCGCCAATAGTTGTGTTGTTTAAAAGGCCCGTATTTGAAAGGTAATTTATAAAAACGACAGAAACAAAAGCAATTCCATTTCCTATTTGTAGTATTTTTTTCATGATATTGTTTTTGATAAAATTTATATAAAAGTAACAAAAATTTAGAAGAACATCTTTCTAAAACTTTATATTTGTGCATGCTTTTCAACCAAATAATAGGTCAAGAACATATTAAGAAACACTTACAAACGTCTGCAGAAAATGGCAGGATTCCTCATGCACAATTATTTGTGGGGAAAGAAGGTTGTGGTACTTTGCCAATGGCAATTGCATATGCACAATATTTGCTGTGTAATTTTTCTGATGATACAGATGCTTGTAACATAAAATGTAACAAATTGCAGCATCCAGATTTGCATTTTGCGTTTCCTGTAACTACAAACGATTCTGTAAAAAAACATGCTGTAAGTGATTTGTTTTTAGAAGATTGGCGCGAATTTATAAGTTCTCAACCTTTTGGAGGTTTATTTAATTGGTTACAACATATTGGCGTAGAAAATAAGCAGGGTTTAATTGGTGTTGATGAAGCTGAAGCTGTTGTAAGAAAACTAAAACTTAAAAGTTACGAAGGTGGTTTTAAAGTGATGATTATTTGGATGGCAGAAAAAATGAATATTGCTGCAGCCAATAAATTATTAAAACTGATTGAAGAGCCACCAGAAAAAACTGTTTTTTTGTTAATCACAGAAAATGAGGAACAGATTATTGGAACTATAAGATCTAGATGTCAAGCATTACATTTTCCAAAATTATCTGAAGAAGATATTGCAAGTGCTTTGCAGGTTAATCATCAGGTTTCAGAAAATGAAGCGAACAAAATTGCGCATCAATCTGAAGGAAATTACAACAAAGCATTACAACTTTTACAAAACGATTCATCAGACTTAGTTTTTGAAGAATGGTTTGTTGCTTGGATAAGAACTGCCTTTAAAGCGAAAGGAAATGCAGCAGTAATTCAGCAATTAATTTCATGGTCAGAAACGATTGCAAAAACAGGTAGAGAAACACAAAAGCAATTTTTAGAATATTGTTTACAATTTTTTAGACAAGCTCTTTTATTAAACTATAAGTCTGATCAGTTGGTTTTTATGGAATCTAAATCTGGTTTTAATTTATCTAAATTTGCACCTTTTGTACATTCAGGAAATATTTTAGATATCGAAAAAGAAATTGGTGAAGCCATGTATCACATAGAAAGAAATGGAAATGCAAAGATTATTTTGTTAGATTTATCAATGAAATTAACAAGGTTCTTGCATAAGAAAGAGGAGAAGGTTTAGTTTCTAGTTGCTTTTTTCAAGTTCTACATAAATACCCAAAACAAATAATAGTAAAGCCTTCCAAAAATTGAAAGTTCATTTCAACTTCTAATTTATTTTCAAATACATGGCTAGTGCTCGTTTTTACTTTTTTAAACAAGCATTGATTACACTCGTTAGAAACGAGCGCTAGCCTTTGTACTAATGATTTTTGTTAGTATTTTAAATTCTTTTCGCTTTTTAACTTGACTTACAAAATCGTTAATCTCGCAACATATTTTCCAATCACATCAAACTCTAAATTTACAACATCGTTAACTTGTAAAGTTTTAAAAGTGGTGTTGTCCCAAGTGTAAGGAATAATAGCAACCGAAAATTCGTCTTTTTTGGAGTTCACAACAGTTAAACTAACTCCATTTATAGTAATCGAACCTTTTTCTATAGTAATGTTGTTTTTATCGGAATTGTAGCTAAAAGTACAAACAGTGCTTCCATTTTCATCTTTTAGGCTTTTGCAAATTCCAGTTTCATCAACATGACCTTGCACAATATGTCCATCCAATCTATCACCCAATTTCATGGCACGTTCAAGATTTACAATCGTATCTTTTTTTAATGTACCAATATTGGTTTTATCTAACGTTTCTTTAATAGCAGTAACTGTATATTCATCATTATTGATGTTTACAACCGTTAAACAAACACCATTGTGAGCTACACTTTGGTCTACTTTTAATTCGTTTGTAATAGTACTTTTAATTGTTAAATGAACATTTTCTTGTTCTTTTACAACATTTGTTACTGTGCCAAGTGTTTCTATAATTCCTGTAAACATATCGTTAAAATTGGTTACTTTTGTACTTTACAAAAATAAGCATATTACAAGGTTTACTATGGATAAAACTGATAAAATAATCGTTGGAATTTCAATTGGCGATTTAAATGGAATTGGTATTGAAGTAATTTTGAAGACATTTGAAGATAAACGAATGTTAGAATTTTGCACGCCAGTTTTGTTTGGCGCAACAAAAACAATTTCTTATCATAAAAAAGCTTTAGGCATAGAAACTCCTGTGCATGGAATTGCATCGATCAACCAAGTAACACATTCTAAAATAAATATTTTAAATATTTGGAAAGAAGAAGTTGCTATTGAATTGGGTAAAGCAACCAAAATTTCTGGAGAATATGCAGCAAAATCTTTAGCTTCTGGAGTGGAACATCTAAAAAATAATACGATTGATGTTTTAATAACAGCACCTATCAACAAAGAAAATATACAGTCTGAAACTTTTAATTTTCCTGGACATACAGAATATTTAGAAGCAAATTTAGAAGGGAAGAGTTTAATGATTTTAATGACCAATGAATTACGAATTGGTTTAATAACAGGTCATATTCCTATTGCTAAAGTTGCAGAATCGATTACTCCAGAATTGATTAAAAGCAAAGTAGAAACCATGTACAATTCGTTAAAACAAGATTTTGGTATAAATAAACCCAAAATTGCAGTTTTATCTTTAAATCCACATTGTGGAGATAAAGGTGTTATTGGTAAAGAAGATGATGATATTATAGTGCCAACAATCGCAGAAATTGCAGCAACAGGTAAATTAGTTTTCGGACCTTATGCAGCAGATGGTTTTTTCGGTTCAGAAACGTATAAGCAATTTGATGGAGTATTAGCAACTTATCATGATCAAGGTTTAGCGCCTTTTAAAGCTTTATCTTTTGGAAAAGGAGTTAACTTTACAGCAGGATTAAATCATATAAGAACCTCTCCAGATCATGGAACAGGATATGACATTGCAGGTAAAAATTTAGCAAACCCATCTTCGTTTATAGAAGCGTTATTTAGTGCTATAGAAATTTTTAAAACAAGAAAAGAGTATCAAGAACTTACTGGAAACCCTTTGTTAGTAAGGTACAGTTAAATATAATTCTTTTTTAATATAAAATATTGCAGAAATACATTTTTTTGTATCTTTGCACGCTCAATTGATGTTTGATTATGAAAGACTTGAAAGAATTCAACATACAGTTTGTCGGATTAAAAGAAGGTAAACACGAGTTTAAGTACTCAATTGATAATAAGTTCTTTGAAGCTTTTAATTTTGATGAATATATAAGTTCATCTATAGAAGTTTCTTTAAGTTTTGTAAAAAAAAGCACATTGTTTGAGCTGGTTTTTATTGCTGAGGGTTCTGTTGAAGTTCCTTGTGATGTAACAAATGAGTTATATGACCAAGAAATAGATTCAGAATTACCATTAGTAGTAAATTTTGGGCCAGAATTTAATGATGATAATGAGGAAATTTTAATATTGCCTCATGAAGCTTATGAGTTTAATGTAGCTCAATTTATTTACGAAATGATTGTTTTAGCAGTTCCTAATAAAAGAGTGCATCCAAAAGTATTAGATGGCACAATGGAATCTGAAGCATTAAAAAAGTTAAAAGAACTACAGATAAAAAAAGTAAAAGCTGTAGAAAATACAGACCCAAGATGGGATAAATTAAAGAATTTAATAACAGAAAAAAAGACATAAAATGGCACATCCTAAAAGAAAAATATCCAAAACAAGAAGAGATAAAAGGAGAACACATTATAAGGCATCTTATCAACAGATTGCTAAAGATCCAACAACGGGTGAGGCTCACTTATATCACAGAGCTCACTGGCATGAAGGAAAACTATATTATAGAGGACAAGTTGTTTTAGAATCTGCATCTGCAACTGCAGAAGCTTAAAAAAACGCTTTTCAAAATTCTACGAAAACCCTCAATTTTGAGGGTTTTTTTACGTTTTATACTCAAAAACGAATACTTTTGGTGAAATTTACCTTAATAGGTGAATTATTTTTCACTACTTTTGAATATTCTAAACTTTAGAAACTAAACCTTAATTATGACAAAAATCACTGCAGCAATTTCAGCAGTAGGAAAATATGTTCCTGATTACATTCTAACAAATAAAGAGTTAGAAACCTATGTAGAAACTAATGATGAATGGATCACTTCTAGAACAGGTATTAAAGAAAGAAGAATTCTTAAAGGAGAAGGGCTAGGTACTTCTTTCATGGCTATAAAAGCAGCAGAAGATTTACTGCAAAAATCAAAAGTAAATGCAGCAGAAATAGATTTGGTAATTGTTGCAACTGCAACACCAGATTTACCAGTAGCTTCTACAGCTGCATATGTAGCTTCAGAAATTGGTGCTGTAAATGCTTTTTCTTACGATTTGCAAGCTGCATGTTCTAGCTTTTTATATGGAATGTCTACAGCTGCAAGTTATATAGAATCTGGTCGTTATCAAAAAATATTGTTAATTGGTGCTGATAAAATGTCATCAATTATAGATTATAAAGACAGAGCTACTTGTATTATTTTTGGAGATGGAGCAGGAGCTGCTTTGTTTGAACCTAACAACGAAGGTTTAGGTTTACAAGATGAGTACATGAGAAGCGATGGAATTGGAAGAGATTTTTTACGAATCGAGGCTGGTGGTTCTATAATGCCTCCAACTTTAGATACTGTAAAAGATAAAAAGCATTTTGTGTACCAAGAAGGAAAAACGGTGTTTAAATACGCAGTTTCTAACATGGCAGATGTATCAGAAAAAATGTTGACTAGAAACAATCTTACAGAAGAAGATATTCAATGGTTAGTTCCACATCAAGCAAATAAAAGAATTATAGAAGCAACAGCAAAAAGAGTTGGTGTTGGTTCCGAAAAAGTAATGATGAACATCCATAAATATGGAAATACAACATCTGCAACTTTGCCACTTTTATTAGCCGATTACGAAGAACAATTAAAAAAAGGAGATAATTTAATTTTTGCCGCTTTTGGTGGTGGTTTCACATGGGGAGCTATTTACCTAAAATGGGCTTATAATTCTTAAAAAACTAATTAACTAAATAGTAAGAAATATGGATATTAAAGAAATTCAAAATCTTATAAAATTTGTAGCAAAATCTGGCGCAAGCGAGGTAAAGTTAGAAATGGAAGATATAAAGATTACAATTAAAACAGGTTCTGAGAAAACAGAAACTACAATAGTACAAGCTGCACCAATGGCTGCTATGTCTCAAGCTGCACCAGTAGCATCGCACGCAACTGAAGCTGCTGCTCCTGTAAAAGTAGAAAGTGATGATTCAAAATATATTACTGTAAAATCTCCAATTATTGGAACTTTTTACAGAAAACCATCTCCAGATAAACCTAATTTTGTAGAAATTGGTACAGATATTAATGTAGGTGATACTGTTTGTGTTATTGAAGCAATGAAATTATTTAACGAAATTGAATCTGAAGTTTCAGGTAAAATAGTTAAAGTTTTAGTAGATGATTCTTCTCCTGTAGAATTTGATCAACCTTTATTTTTGGTTGATCCATCATAATAAATATAGTTTAGTTTTTGGAGTTTAGATATTAGATTTTCTAACTCATAACTCATAACTCATAACTCAAAACTCATATACTATGTTTAAAAAAATATTAATTGCCAACAGAGGTGAAATTGCATTACGTGTAATAAGAACCTGTAAGGAAATGGGTATAAAAACTGTGGCTGTATATTCTACTGCAGATGCAGAAAGTTTGCACGTTCGTTTTGCAGATGAAGCTGTGTGTATTGGCCCACCTTCTAGTGCAGAGTCTTACTTAAAAATGTCTAATATTATATCTGCTGCAGAAATTACAAATGCAGATGCCATTCATCCTGGTTATGGATTTTTATCGGAAAACGCTAAATTCTCTAATTTATGTGAAGAGCATAATATTAAATTTATTGGTGCAACTGGTGCAATGATAGATCAAATGGGAGATAAAGCAAATGCTAAATCTACCATGATTAGAGCAGGCGTACCTTGTGTACCAGGTTCTGAAGGAGTTATTAAAGACTTTGAAGAATGTAAAAAAGTAGCTGTAGAAACAGGATATCCTGTAATGTTAAAAGCTTCTGCAGGTGGTGGAGGTAAAGGAATGCGTGCTGTTTGGAAAGCAGAAGATTTAAAAGACGCTTGGGATTCTGCAAGACAAGAATCTAAAGCTGCTTTTGGAAATAACGATATGTATATGGAAAAACTCATTGAAGAGCCAAGACATATTGAGATTCAAATTGTAGGTGATTCTTATGGAAAAGCTTGCCATTTATCTGAAAGAGATTGTTCTGTACAAAGACGTCATCAAAAATTAACAGAAGAAACACCTTCTCCTTTCATGACAGATGAATTGAGAGAAAAAATGGGAGATGCAGCTGTAAAAGCCGCAGAATTTATTAAATATGAAGGTGCAGGAACTGTAGAATTTTTGGTTGATAAACACAGAAACTTCTACTTTATGGAGATGAATACTCGTATTCAAGTAGAACACCCAATTACTGAAGAAGTTGTGAATTACGATTTAATTCGTGAACAAATTTTAGTAGCAGCTGGTGTGCCAATTTCAGGTAAAAACTACTATCCTAAATTACATTCAATTGAATGTAGAATAAATGCAGAAGATCCTTATAATAACTTTAGACCAGCTCCTGGAAGAATAACTGTGTTACATACACCTGGAGGTCATGGAGTTAGAATGGATACACATGTGTATGCAGGTTATATGATTCCACCAAATTACGATTCTATGATTGCTAAATTAATTGTTACTGCTCAAACAAGAGAAGAAGCGATTAACAAAATGAAAAGAGCATTAGACGAGTTTGTAATAGAAGGAGTAAAAACTACCATCCCTTTTCATAGACAGTTAATGGACCATCCAGATTATGTTTCTGGAAACTATACAACAAAGTTTATGGAAGATTTTAAAATGGAAGCATAAAGCTTAAAAAACTTATATATTATAATTTAAAAAAGAGAATACATTTATGTATTCTCTTTTTTTTATCTTTAAGGTTAAATAATGAAACTATGAAACTATGAAAATTGATGGAATTGACAAAATTATTATAAAAATGTTGGTAAAAGACGCAAGAACACCTGTGTTAAGTATTGCAAGAGAAGTTGGTATTTCTGGAGCAGCCATTCATCAACGTTTAAGAAAATTAGAAAAATCAGCCTTAATTGATGGTTATAAAATGACGATTAACCCAAAATCTTTAGGTTATAATACAACAGCATTTGTGGGTGTTTTTTTAGATTCGTCAAGTTTATATTCATCAGCAATAAAAAGATTAAAAGAAATTCCAGAAGTGGTAGAAAGCCATTATACAACTGGTAATTATGCTATTTTTATTAAAATCTTGTGTAAGAATAACGAAGATTTAATGAACCTTTTAAATAAGAATATTCAAAATATAAAAGGAGTATCTAGAACCGAAACGTTTATTTCTTTAGACCAACAAATAGATAGGCAGATAAGTATTTAATATAAAACAACTTACCTATTAAAAATAACCATTTAAGGATATTTACAAACTGCTTATCAAATAAGTATTTGAGAGTTGTTTTATTTAAACCATTTTTGTGTAAAATTAAAATTCCTTAAATGAGATCCCTATGTATACTTTTAGTAGATGATGATAAAATTGAAAGACTAAAATTTAAAAAAGTTTGCCAAGAAGCTAACTTTAAAAGTAATATTATTGAAGCTAAAGATGGTGAAACAGCTTTACTGCTTTTAGATGATTGTAAAACTCCTTTTGATTTGATTATTTCAGATTTAAATATGCCTAGAATGGATGGGTTTGAGTTCTTATCTACTTTAAAAAATAACTCGAAATTACAAAATATTCCTATTGTAATTTTGTCTACATCAGAAAGAAAAATTGATTTAGATAGATGTTATAAATTCGGAATTTCTGGTTACTTTACAAAGCCTTTAAAATTTTCTGATTATACTAACAGTGTTATTTCTCTATTAGAATATTGGGATAAGGCAAGTTTATCCTCGAGGTTAAATACTACATAAAACCTTTTATTGAGAAGTTGTTTTTTTACGTAACTTTGTAAAAAAGCTAAAAATTATTTAATGGAAAAACCTAACCTGTCTCTTATAAAAGAAATATCGGGAAATGATATTGAATTTGAAAACAATATTTTAAATATCATAAAATTAGAATTTCCTGAAGAAGTAAAATTATTTAAAACTAATTTTGAAGAAAAAAAATATATTGAAGCTTCTAATAATATACATAAAATTAAACATAAAATAAGTCTATTAGGTTTAAAAAAAGGGTTGGAAACTGCTTCAGCTTATGAAATAGAGTTAAAAGAAGGAAATATAAAATTGCATCCTAATTTTATCGAAATTTTAGATAAAATTCATGTATATTTATCCAATTAATAATTGCTTTTTATTTTAATATGGATTGTATAATAATTGATGATGACGCAACTGCAAGGTTAATTACCAAACAACATTGTTTAAATTCTGAGCAGATTAATGTTGTTGATGAATTTTCATCTGCAATAGATGCTATAAAATATTTAAATACAAAAAGCGTAGATTTGGTATATTTAGATATTCACATGCCTACCTTTTCTGGTTTCGATTTTATTGAAACACTTAAAAACCCACCAATAATTATTTTAACTACAAGTGATAAAAACTTGGCTCTTGAAGCTTTTGAATATAAAAGTGTGGTAGATTATTTAGTAAAACCAATCACAAAAGAACGTTTTAATAAATCTTTAGAAAAATTAGATTCTTTATCTACTAAAGAAAAAAGTAGCACAAAAGAAAAAAATAAATCAGATTTTATTTACGTAAATGTAGATAGAAGGTTGGTAAAAGTAAACATACCAAGTATATATTTAATTGAAGCAAAAGGCGATTATATCAATATAAAAACAGACGAAAAAAACTATATTGTGCATTCTACATTAAAGAAAATCGAAGATAAATTGCCTTCGGATTCTTTTTTTAAAGTGCATAGATCTTTTATTATCAATACAAAAGAGATTATAGATATTGAAGATAATACAGTTTTAATAAAGAAAGATGTTGTGCCAGTTAGTAGATCTAACAAGAGCGAATTAATGAAAAAATTAAATTTACTATAAATTTTAAAAAACAACTCAACGTAACTTTTCTACCATTCGTCGAGTGTTTAAAACCAATAAACGATTTTAAGACCAAATAACGTACAAAATTCGTTTCTTTGACTAACATTTATAAGTTGGGGGATTTATAAGTTTTAAATACAGGAAGCTGATTTTTATCAGCTTCTTTTTTTTTGCAATAATTTTTTCTTTTTATTTCAAAAAAACATCGCTTTTTCTATCATATTATTAAAAATTCTTTTCGTAATTTGCTAATAGATGTAAGAAATTATTAAGAAGTCTTTAAACTTTTTATAGTTTTTTTTGTCTTAATGAAATAATCGTTTTAATTATGAAGCAAAAACACATTCAACATTTATATTGGAGAGCTAGTTTTGGTATTGATATTAAACAAATAGAAAGTTTAAAATCGACTTCTAAATTGAAAGTTGTTTCAAAATTAATGGCTGATTCTACCGAGTTTAAAAATCTTGAATTAGATTTATCTGAATTTGATGAGATAAAATACAAAACCACTAAAGAGCTTAAAGAGAAATTCACAGAAGAGGAAATTCAAAAATTAAAAAACAAGAAAAATAGAAAAGTAAGAGATTTAAATTATGCTTGGATTGATAAATTAGGTGAATCAAAAGCTTTACTAAGAGAAAAAATGACACTCTTTTGGGCAAATGTTTTTGTGTGTAGAGATAATGAAATTTTCTCTATTCAAAAATATAATAATACTTTAAGAAAAAATGCTTTAGGTAATTTTAGAGTTTTTGTAAAAGAAGTTGCTAAAGAGCCTTCTATGCTTAAATATTTAAATAATAAGCAAAACAAAAAAAGAAAACCGAACGAAAATTTTGCCAGAGAATTAATGGAACTCTTTACACTGGGAGTTGGCAATTATACTGAGCAAGACATTAAAGAATCTGCAAGAGCTTTTACTGGTTGGAATTTTATGAAAAATGGAGATTTCATATTGCAGAAAAATCAACACGATTTCGAAGAAAAAACATTTTTTGGTAAAACAGGAAATTTTGATGGAGATGATATTATTGATATTATTTTAGAGCAAAAACAATGTGCACGTTTTATTTGCGATAAAGTTTACAGGTATTTTATTAATCCTAAAGTTGATGAAAAAAGACTAGAAGAAATTACCAATATATTTTATAAAGATTATAATATTAGTAATTTAATGGAGCACATTTTTACATCAAAATGGTTTTATGATGATGAAAATATTGGCGTTAAAATAAAATCTCCTATAGAATTATTAGTGGGTATTCAAAAAGTTGTACCTGTTACTTTTGATAAAAAACAACAATTAAATTATCTGCAAAAAATGATGGGACAAACCCTATTTTATCCAGATAATGTTGCTGGTTGGAAAGGTGGCAAAAGTTGGATAGATTCTAACACTTTAATGTTTAGAATGAAATTACCTTCCTTGTTATTAAGCAATGCCGTTATTAATTTAGAAGAAAAAGGCGAGTTTGAAGATTCATTTGAAAAATATTATAAAAGCGAAAAAAAGCAAAATAAATATTTAAAAATCACAAAAAGTTGGGAATCTTTTGATGAAAAAAATCAACATTTAAAGGCAAAAGAAATGATAGATTTTTTGATTTTATCAAAATTAGACAAAGACACAGCAACTTTTTTGGAAAATTTAGAAATAAAATCAAATAGAAATTTTTGTATTCAGTTAATGTCAATTCCAGAATATCAACTTTGTTAATTTAAAAATATGGAAAGAAGAGATTTTTTAAAACAAAGCACTTTAGCAAGCAGTTTGTTTTTTGTTCCGAATTTTGTAAAAGCTTTTGAGAATGTTTCAAAAAGTACTTTTAAACATAAAAAACTGGTAATTATTCAATTGTCTGGAGGTAATGATGGTTTGAATACAATTATTCCTTACACAAACGATATTTATTTTAAAAACAGACCCAAGCTTTCAATCCAAAAAAATAATGTTATTAAAGCTACTGATGAACTTGGTTTTCATCAAAATTTAGCACCTTTAAAGAATTTATACGATCAAGGATATGTATCAATAATTAATAATGTTGGGTATCCAAATCCTAACAGATCTCATTTTAGATCTACAGATATTTGGCAAACAGCAAGTAATGCAGATGAGTATTTAAGTTCTGGTTGGGTTGGTAGATTTATCGAAAAATATGGTCAAAATCCTTATACTGGAATTGAGTTAGATGATAGCCTTTCTTTAATAATGAAAGGCGAAAATATGAATGGTATTGCAACTAAAAACCCAAATATTTTATTTGCAAATACAAATACAGCGTACTTTAAAAAAGTTTTAGAACAACAAACAGATGCGCATTTAAGTGAGCATAATTTGGGTTATTTATACAAAACGATGATCGAAGCAAAATCGTCTGCCAAGTATATTTACGAAACTTCTAAAACGTATAAAAGCAGTATAGCATATCCTAATAACCCATTTGGAAATCAACTTAAAACGACAGCAGAATTTATAAATTCAGATTTAGATAGTAAAGTTTATTACGTTTCTATGGGTGGTTTTGATACGCATGCTAACCAAGCAAATAAACAAAGTAAATTGTTAAAAACATATAGTGAATCTGTGGAGGTTTTTGTGAACGATTTAAAGAAAAACGACACTTTTAAAGACACTTTAATTTTAACTTTTTCTGAATTTGGACGAAGAGTGCAACAAAATGCTGCTGGAGGCACAGATCATGGAGCAGCAAATAATGTATTTTTAATTGGCGAAAATTTAAAGAAAAAAGGTTTTTATAATGAAACTCCAAACTTGGTGAATTTAGATACTAATGGAGATTTAATACACACTTTAGATTTTAGATCTGTGTATGCAACTATTTTAGATAAATGGTTGCAAGTTGATGATGCATCCATCTTAAATAAATCATTTAGCAAGTTAGATTTTATTTAATGAAACTCAATTTTTAAAAGCAACAATGTTGCAATTTCAAAATTGTTAGTTGAATTAATTCTGATGAATATCAGGATCTATTATTTAATAAGCAATAATTAAATAAATCTAAAAAATAAGTTTGATATTATAATTAAGATTTCTTTTTCAAAGAAGAATCTCTAATCACCAATTTAGCTTCTAAAATAATTTTATTTAAAGATTGTTTAATCGTAGTTTCTTTAGAATATTTCAAAAAAGTATCAGCAACAATTCTACCCATTTTATAAGGATGCTGATTTACACTTGTTATTGAAGGAGTAACCATTGCAGAAAAAGGTTCATCACCAAAACCAACCAAAGCAATTTCCTCAGGAATTTTAATGTTTTGTTCGTTTAAAACTTGTAAAGCACCTAAAGCAGCAAAATCTCCAGCAGCATAAACAGCATCAGGTCTGTTTTTTAAAGCTAATAATTCGAGCATTTTTTCTCTCCCATCTTCAATAGTTAGGTTTGTTTCAATTAAAAGTTCTTCATCTAAAGGTAAATTATGTTTTTTTAGAGCATCAACATAACCACGAATTCTGTTGTTATAAATTCTTGTTCTTTTATAACCACCTATATGTGCAATTCGTTTGCAACCTTGTTCAACTAAGTGATTTACAATTAAATGGCTACTGTTATAATCATCGATTCCAATATAATCAACATTTAAATCGTTTTCACCTCTATCAAAAGTGATTAACGGAATTCCAGCAGCTTTTACCTTTTCAAGAGTTTCCAAATCTACAGTTTCATTTGCCATAGAAACGATAATTCCATCAACCTGCAAATACAGTAAAGTGTCAATATTTTTACATTCTTTTTTAAACGATTCGTTAGATTGTGTAATAATTACATTGTAGCCTTCTTTATCTAAACCTTCTTCAATATTATGAATTGCTGACGAAAAAAAATTACTGTTTGTTTTAGGAACAATTACACCCACCAATTTGCTTTTTCCACTTCGTAAAGCACTTGCTAAATGATTGGGTTGATAATTTAAATTTTCAGCAACTTGCCTAACTGCTTTTTTAGTTTTCTCGCTGATTCTAGCATCATTATGTAATGCTTTAGAAACTGCAGCAGCAGAGATATTTAAAACATTTGCAATATCTTTTATGGTAGTTTTCTTTTTAATTGCCAATTTTTTATATATTTGCTTAATCGTTTAAACAAATATAGTGTTTGAATTAGAATAATCAAAACAAATAGCAAAATATGGGTTTTGATTTTATTTTGAAATTTTGGTTAAACGTTTAAGCAAGTTAATTAAACTTATAAATTATATAAAAAATGGGTAAAGTAGTAACGTTTGGAGAAATTATGTTAAGATTGGCTCCAGAAGGATTTTTAAGATTTTCTCAAGCAAGCAGTTTTGATGTTGTTTATGGTGGAGGAGAATCTAACGTAGCAGTTTCTTTAGCAAATTATGGAGTAGATGTAGATTTTGTAACACGTTTACCTAAAAATGATATTGGTGCTTGTGCAATGATGGAAATGCGTAAAAGAGGCGTAAATGTAGACAAGATTGTTTATGGTGGAGACAGATTAGGAATTTACTTTTTAGAAACTGGTGCAGTTTCTAGAGGATCTAAAGTGGTTTATGACAGAGCACATTCTGCAATTGCAGAAATAGAATCTGGAATGATTGATTGGGATGCAGTTTTTGAAGGTGTAGAATGGTTTCATTGGACAGGAATTACACCTGCAATTTCGCAAGGAGCTGCAGATGTTTGTTTAGAAGCTGTAAAAGTGGCAAGTGCAAAAGGAATTACAATTTCTACAGATTTAAATTATAGAGCAAAACTTTGGAATTTTTGTGATGATGCTCATAGAGAAAAAATAATGACGGAATTAACGTCTTACTGTGATATTGTTTTAGGAAACGAAGAAGATGCAGAAATGCATTTTGGTATTAAGCCAGATGGAGCAGCTGTTCAAACAGCAGGACATGATGTAAAAGCAGAAGCATTTTTATCTGTTTGTCAGCAAATGATGGAAAAATTTCCAAGAGCTAAAAAAGTAATTACTACTTTAAGAGGATCTATTTCTGCATCTCATAATACATGGGCTGGAGTTTTATATGATGGAAAACAAATGTTACAAACACGTCAATATCAAATTACAGATATCGTAGATAGAGTTGGTGGTGGAGATTCTTTTATGGGAGGTTTAATCTATGGTTTATTAAAATACCCAGAAGATGATCAAAACGCATTAGATTTTGCAGTAGCAGCTTCATGTTTAAAACACACTATTAAAGGTGATGCAAACTTGGCAACTGTTGCAGAAGTAGAAAAATTAATGGGTGGTGATGCTTCTGGAAGAGTAGCACGTTAATAGGGTTTAATTGTTGAATTGTGTAAATGTTTAAAAGTTACATAAGGCAACAATTACACGATTAATCAAACAAACAATTACACAATATTATGGCTCAATTTACAAGATTAGAAGTAGCACAAGTAATGAAAGATACTGGAATGGTTCCTTTATTTTTTCATAAAGATATAGAAGTAAGTAAAAAAGTATTAAAAGCATGTTATGATGGTGGAGCTCGTTTAATGGAGTTTACTGCAAGAGGAGATTTCGCTCACGAGGTTTTTGGTGAATTAACCAAATATGCAATTGCTGAATTACCAGGAATGGTAATGGGTGTTGGTTCTGTTACTGATGGAGCAGCAGCTTCTTTATACATGGCTTTAGGAGCAAACTTTATTGTTACACCAGTTTTAAGAGAAGATATTGCCATAGCTTGTAACCGTAAAAAAGTGTTATGGTCTCCAGGTTGTGGAACATTAACAGAAATTGCAAGAGCAGAAGAATTAGGTTGCGAAATTGTGAAGTTATTTCCTGGTGATATTTATGGTCCTCAATTTGTAAAAGGAATTAAAGGTCCACAACCTTGGACGAGTATTATGCCAACAGGAGGTGTATCACCAACAAGAGAAAATTTAGAAGGCTGGTTTAGTGCAGGTGTAACTTGTGTTGGAATGGGTTCTAAACTAATGTCAAAAACTGCTGATGGTAATTTTGACTATGCTAAAATAGAAAGTACAACTAGAGAAGCTTTAAATATTATAAAAGATTTAAGGAGCTAGTTTAATTTGAATTACTTTAAAACGAGGAAAACTCTAACTGAAAAGTTAGAGTTTTTTTTATAAGTTATATTTTTTATCAATCTTATTTTTTTGAATCTAAACTAAAGTTAAGGTCTATTTGTCTAAAGTGATTTAGTTTTTTATCTATTTTATTTAAAAAAAGGAACAACATATTTTATCTTTGTTGTATAAAATTGTTAAAATGAAATTATATCCTTTAAAATTTACACCAAAATTTAAATATAGGATTTGGGGTGGAGAAAAATTAAAAACAGAACTGAATAAGAAATATACAGCAGAAAATATTGGTGAATCTTGGGAAATTTCTGATGTTTCTGGAGATGAAACAATCGTTGAAGGAGGTTCTTTACAAGGAAAAACATTAAAAGAATTAACAAAGCAATTTAAAGGAGATTTTGTTGGGAATGCTGTTTATGATAAGTTTGGAGAAGAATTTCCGTTATTAATTAAATTTATTGATGCCAAAACACCTTTATCAATTCAAGTACATCCAAGTAACGAAATTGCAAAAGAACGCCATAATTCATTTGGTAAAAATGAAATGTGGTATGTGATGCAAGCTGATGAAAATGCAGAATTGATTGTTGGTTTTGATGAAAAATTATCCACAGAAAGTTATAAAAATCATTTAGAAAACAATACTATTTTAGATGCAATGCACCATGAAAAGGTCGCAAAAGGAGATACTTTTTACATTCCTACAGGTAGAGTGCATGCAATTGGAGCAGGGGTTTTGTTGGCAGAAATTCAGCAGACATCAGATGTTACGTATAGAATTTACGATTATGATAGAGTTGATGCTAAAACAGGAGAAAAAAGAGATTTACACAACGATTTAGCTATTGATGTGATTGATTTTGAAACTCATGATAACTACAAAACTGAGTATCAAATAGAAAAAAATATTTCTAACAAATTAGTGCATTCTCCTTATTTCAAAACAAATATTTTAGAAATTAATACAAGTGTACAGAAAGACTATAGTAGTATAGATTCTTTTGTAATTTACATGTGTGTAGAAGGTGTTGTTGAAATTATAGTTGAAAATGAAAGCTTTAAAATTAATAGTGGAGAAACAATATTAATACCAGCATCTATTAATTTTGTGGATTTAAAATCTGAAAACGCTAAAATTTTAGAAGTGTATTATTAAGAGTTTTGCAGATGATAAAATCAGTCTTTATGAATTTAAAGAATATGGATTAAATAAAACCATCTAATTCTAAAATTCCAAAAGAACTTTTTATATGAAAATTAGGTTCATCTGTATTTGGATCAACCCAAGTTATCCAAGTAGGTTGATACTCTTTTTCATTTTCTATTTTATTGTATTTTGCTCTATAAATACCAGTTTCTATTCGGTTTTCTTTTAAAAGAGATAAATCTTTAAATGATTGAATTGAAATTGCAATTCTTACCGTAAAATAATTCTCATTTCTTTGAGAGACAACTTTCATATCATTATCTGGCCAATTCCAATTAAAGTCAAATTTTTTGTTAGGATGTGCTTTAAAATCCATCACTCTAGCTGTAGGATCTATTTCTAGACAATAATAAGGATTTAGGTTTTCATCAGACCTAAAAAATAACTCTACTCTATCAGAGTTATTAATGCTATTGTTTTTATTTTCTGAAGGATGAATATATATGTCTTCATCAAAAACTTTAAATTGAAAAAAAACGTCTTTATTATTGTGAAGGGCTTTGAATTCAATTTTTTTAATGGGTTCTTGATTCCAAGGAGAAGAAAAATCTATTAGTGAGTTGGCATTTTCCAAAGGAGCATCAACATTACTTAAAAAGTTTTTAGTATCCTTATTAATGAATTTTACAGTATAGTTTTTCAATTTATATTCGTTATTAAGAGTTTAGTTCATTCTTGTAAGTATCCACATTTTCTTTGGTAATAATATCTATTGGTAAAAAACTTTTTTCAGGTATTTTTTTATCAAAAAGAAAGTACTCTACTAAATAGCTTAAACCCAAGTACACTTGTTTTTTAGGGTTTTGATGTATCAAGAAATCGATCCTATTATTATTCAAATAATTAATATTTTCGTCTAACAAATCATAACCTATTAGTTTTATATTTTTTTTATTCTCAATAAACGATGCAATCTTATAAACTTTAGATGTTGTTACAAAAATGGCTTTAATATTAGAATGCTCGTTAAATAGGATTTCTAAATTATTTTGAAGGTCATTTTCAATAGAATTAAGAGTTGTTATTTTAATAGCAGAATTCTTTATCTCGCTAAAATAATTTCTAAAACCTTTTTCTTTTTCTTGCATATGAATGGCGTTTTTAAAATCTTCGCCAACGTGAATTATAGCAATAGTTGCAGTTTTAGGAATTAACCTATTTAATAAATCAGCAGCAATTCTTCCGCTTTTAAATAAATCTTGACCCACAAAGTTTTTTGTGTCATCTATTTCTAACTGACTATTAAACTTGCTTACAATAATGTTTTTCTCATTGTAATTACTAACAATTTCTATGGTTTCTTTATAAAATAAAGGCGCTAATAAAACTGCATTTGGTAATAGTTTTAAAACCTTATTATTTGTTTCTATAAAAGATTCTACGTTATTAGGGTAAAAAAAGAAAGGTTCTATAACAATCCCAAAAGAAGCATACTCTTTTATAGCTTCAAGAATACCTTGATAACAAGGTTCCCAAAAACTATCTTTATTAAAATCTGGTAATATTACACAAATATGGTAGTTTTTATTATTCTTTAAACTTCTTGCTAATAAGTTCGGTTTGTAATTTATTCTATCCAATATAGCAACTACTTTATCGTAAGACTTTGTAGAAACTTTTCCTCGTTTATGAATTACTCTATCAACTGTACCTTTAGATACACCTGCGAGTTTTGCAATATCTTTTATTGTATGCTGTTTCATTTTTACAAATGTAAAAAAATAATACTTCAAAATGTGCTCGAACACATTTTTTTATAAATTTCTTGCTAAAGCTAAAAAAAAAATCTACATTTGTTTTCAATAATGTAATAAAAGTTGCCTTATATATAATTTAAAAAACTGTAAATCATATCTTTATAATGAAAAATAACAAACCTACATTAGTCATTTTAGCAGCAGGAATGGGTAGTAGATATGGAGGATTAAAACAAATGGATACTTTTACTCCAGAAGGAGATACCATTATCGATTTTTCTTTATATGATGCAATACAGGCTGGTTTTGGTAAAGTTGTTTTTATCATCAGAAAAAGTTTTCAAGCAGAGTTTAAGGCACTTTTTAATAAAAAACTAGAAGGTTTTATTGAGGTTGATTATGTGTACCAAGAACTAGACAGTGTTCCAGAAAAATACATAAATCCAGAAAGATTAAAACCTTGGGGAACAGGACATGCTTTATTAATGACAAAAGATGTTATTAATGAAAATTTTGCCATTATAAACGCAGATGATTTTTACAGTAGAAATGCTTTTGTAGCGATTGCAGAACAATTAAGAAATACTGATAAAACAAGTTACGATTTTAGCATGGTTGGATATTCTTTAAAAAATACAGTTTCAGAAAATGGCTATGTTTCAAGAGGAGAATGTACTGTTGATAAGGATGGTTATTTAACAGATGTTACAGAAAGAGTAAGAATAGAAACTATTGATGGTGTTCTAAAAAGCGAAACAGAAACTGGAAACATGATTCCAATTGATGAAAATATTACAGTTTCTATGAATTTCTGGGGCTTTACACCAAAATGTTTCGAATTTGGAGATCAACTGTTTTTAGATTTCTTAGAAAAAAATACAGAAAACTTAAAAGCAGAGTTTTATTTACCAACGATTGTAAATCAAATGTTAGCTTCAAAAAAAGTATCTGTAAAAGTTTTAGAATCAGATTCAAAATGGTTTGGAGTAACTTATAGTGATGATAAAGAAAAGGCTCAAAAAGAAATTAGCAAGTTAAAAGCAAATGGAGTTTATCCAAAAAACTTATGGAATTAATATGGAAGCAAATACGCTAAAAAATATCTTCAACGAATTTGATCATAACTCTAATTATGTAAGCCATTCAGAACTTAATTCTGGTCATATAAATGATACTTTTATCATAGAAACTGATGGTTCTAAAAACTATATTTTACAGAAAATAAATCATACTATTTTTAAGGATGTTCCAGGTTTAGTGAACAACAAAGCACTCATAAGCAATCATTTAAAAAGTAAATACCCAAACCTTTCTGAAGTGGAGGTAAGTAATAAAGTTTTGAGTTTTGTAAGCGTTAAAAATTCTGATTTGTATTACTTTAAAAATGGAAACGATTTTTGGAATGTAATGGTTTTTATTGATGATAGTATAACACACGAAATTGTAAAAGACAAAGAGATTGCTTACGAAGGTGGTAAACTTTTAGGAGAATTTTTAAACGGAACATCAGATTTTGATAGTAGTCAATTAATAGATGTAATTCCGAATTTCCATGATATGTCTTTTCGTTTTAGTCAATATGCATCTTCTTTACAAAGTGCTTCTAAAGAGCGTTTAAAAAAAGCAGAGAAATACACTAAAATCGTGAGAGATTTAAAGGAAGAAATGCATATTCTTCAAACATTAAAAGAAGCAGGTGAAATACCAGTAAGAGTAACTCATAATGATACTAAAATATCTAATTCCCTTTTTACATTAGATAATAAAGGAATTTGTATGATAGATACTGATACTGTAATGCCAGGAATTATTCATTATGATTTTGGTGATGCAATAAGAACAATCTGTAACACAGCTGCAGAAGATGAAAAAGATCTATCTAAAGTTGAATTTAATTTAGAATATTACAAAGCATACGAAAAAGGCTTTTTAGAGCAAACAGCAAATTCTTTATCAGAAACTGAATTAAAATATTTGCCTTTAGCAGCAAAAACGATGATTTTTATTATGGCACTTCGTTTTTTAACGGATTATTTAAATAACGATGTGTATTATAAAACAACGTACCCAGATCATAATTTAGATAGAGCAAAAAATCAATTTAAATTGATAGCAAGTTTTTCTGAAAAGATGCACTAAAATTAAAAATAATCAGGATATCAACTAATAAAAATAAAGTGTAAAAAATACATTAAAAAATTATAACTTTATATTTTTAAATTTTCATTTTAATAAAATCAACTATAAAAATAAAATTATGCAACAAAAGAACAACACTACAGCAATTATCATCATTGCAAGTTTATTTTTCATATTTGGTTTTGTGACATGGATAAATGGAGCTTTAATTCCATTTATGAAAACAATCAATGAGCTTACAGATGCACAATCTTATTTGGTTGCATCTGCATCTTATATTTCTTTTGTGGTGATGGCTTTGCCAGCCTCTTATATTCTAAATAAAATAGGTTATAAAAAAGGAATGTCTTTAGGGTTGATTATTATGGGAATTGGAGCTCTGGTTTTTATACCAGCAGCAGAAGCAAGAACGTATTGGGTGTTTTTAGCAGGGATTTTTATTCAAGGTTTAGGAATGACGATTTTACAAACAGCCTCAAATCCTTATATCACAATTTTAGGTCCTATAGAAAGTGGTGCAAAAAGAATTGCAATTATGGGAATTGCAAACAAAACTGCAGGAGCTTTAGGTTCATTAATTTTCGGAGCTATTTTATTATCAGGAATTGATGAAACAAAAGAAAAATTAGCGAGTGCAACTTTAGAGGAAAAAAATGTACTGTTAGATACCATGGCTGATAGTGTTTTTATGCCCTATATAATTATGGCAATTGTGCTATTTGTATTAGGTGTTTTAATTAGAAAAGCCCCTTTACCAAATGTAGAAGCATCAGAAAGCGAAGAGGTTGTTGAAGGACAAACTGTAAAAACAAGTATTTTTCAATTTCCAAATTTATGGTTGGGTGTGTTAGCTTTATTTGTGTATGTAGGAGCAGAGGTTATTGCAGGAGATACCATTATTGCTTATGGAATTTCATTAGGTTTTTCAGGAGAAGAAGCTAAATATTTTACAACCTATACACTTTTAGCAATGGTTGCTACGTATGCTTTGGGTGTTTTTTTAATTCCAAAATATGTAAAACAAAAAACAGCTTTAATTGCAAGTGCTATTCTAGGAATTGTGTTTAGTTTTTGCATCTTAAATACAACAGGTTTTATATCTGTATTATTTGTGGCAGGTTTAGGAATTGCAAATGCTTTGGTTTGGCCAGCAATTTGGCCATTAACATTAGAAGGATTAGGAAAATTCACAAAAACAGGATCAGCATTATTAATCATGGCAATTTCAGGAGGTGCTATCATTCCTCCTTTATATGGTAGAATTGTAGATGCTAACAAACAAGAATTAATTACTAGTGGTTTGCAAGAAGCAGAAGCAATGGCATCAGCCTCTACCAGTAGTTATTGGATTTTAATTCCTTGTTATGCAATTGTATTATTCTTTGCAGTTTGGGGACACAAAATAAAAAATTGGACAAAATAATAAAATAGTAATTTTTTAAAGCGAATAATTATCATGTTAAAAAGCACAATAGACAAAGCAACAGGTTTTGAGAAAAGATTCGAGAATATTGGTACAATCGTGTATGAAGATTCTACATCTGCCTCTAAAGCAATCGCCCAAGAAATTGCAGATTTAATACGTGTAAAACAATCACAAAAACAAACTTGTGTTTTGGGTTTAGCCACTGGATCTTCCCCAAAAGGATTGTATTCAGAATTGGTAAGATTGCATAAAGAAGAAGGTTTAAGTTTTAGTAATGTTGTATCTTTTAATTTAGATGAATATTACCCAATGGAACCAGATTCTGTAAACAGTTATGTTCGTTTTATGAAAGAACAATTGTTTAATCATATCGATATTATTCCAGAAAATTGTTTTGTACCAGAAGGAAGATTAACCAAAGAAGAAATTAGAATTTATTGTGAACAATATGAATCTAAAATAGAAGCTTTTGGAGGAATCGATTTACAGATTTTAGGAATTGGAGGAAATGGACATATTGGTTTTAACGAATCAGGTTCTCTACAAAACTCAAAAACAAGATTAGTAGCTTTAGACCATATTACAAGAGTAGCAGCAAGTGCCGATTTTTCTGGATTAGAAAAAACTCCAAGAACAGCAATTACACTAGGAGTTAAAAAAATAATGGAAGCCAAAAGAGTTATTTTAATGGCTTGGGGAGAACGAAAAGCAAACATTATAAAAGCTTCAGTAGAAGATGAAGTTACCAATAAAGTACCAGCCTCTTATTTGCAAGAACATAGAAATGCAACTTTTGTTTTAGACAAAGCAGCCTCTAACAAATTAACAAGAATTAGTACACCTTGGTTGGTAGAAAATGTAACTTGGACAGATAAATTAATTAGAAAAGCAGTTTTAAATTTAGCTTTAAAATTAAAGAAGCCAATTTTAATGTTAACAGATGCAGATTACATTGAAAATGGGATGAGCGATTTGTTAACAGAAAATGGCTCAGCGTATGAAATTAATATAAAAATATTTAACAACCTACAGAGAACTATCACAGGTTGGCCAGGAGGAAAACCAGGAGCAGATGACACTAGCAGACCAGAAAGAGCAGAGCCTGTTAAAAAACGTGTATTGATCTTTAGTCCACATCCAGATGATGATATCATTAGTATGGGTGGTACTTTTAAAAGATTACATGAACAAGGGCATGAAGTACATATTGGATACCAAACATCAGGAAACATTGCAGTTGCAGATGATGAAGCATTGCGTTTTGCAAGCTTTGTAAGAGATTATAATGAGAAATTTGGAATCGATAATTCAGAGGCAAATGTTATTTATAAAAAAGCAGCTGATTTTTTAAAGAACAAAAAATCTAGTGAAATAGATACTCCAGAAGTACGTTATATAAAAGGCTTGATTAGAAAAGGAGAAGCAAGAGCTACGTGTCATTTTATAGGAATTCCTGATGCTCAAATTCACTTTATGGAATTGCCCTTTTATGAAACTGGAGCTATCAAGAAGAATCCTGTTGGAGTTGCAGATGTACAAATAACATCCGATTTAATTGAGAAAATTAAACCTCACCAAATATTTGCAGCAGGAGATTTAGCAGATCCACATGGAACACATAAAGTTTGTTTAGATGCAATTTTTTCATCTGTAAAAGAATTAAAGGATAAAAAATTCATGAAAGATTGCTGGGTTTGGTTATACAGAGGTGCTTGGCAAGAATGGGGTATTGATGAAATAGAAATGGCAGTTCCAATGGGACCAGGTCAGGTTTTAGAAAAACGAAAAGGTATTTTTAAACATCAATCACAAAAAGATGGTGTTGTTTTTCAAGGAGCAGATAGTAGAGAATTTTGGCAACGAGCAGAAGATAGAAATAAAGAAACTGCAGATTTATATGATGCTTTAGGATTGGCTCATTATGCAGCTATGGAAGCTTTTGTAAGATGGCATTTTTAAGTTTTTGAGGTCCAAAATATATTTTAGGTAAACTTACTTTCATTTTCATAAAAATAAATTTTTATGGAGGTGAAAGTTTTATTAATTTTAACAGCAAATAGATTTTTAAAAATATATACATGAGCAATTATCACATAAAACATTTAGAGGAATATTATCAAGTATATAGAAAATCGATTCGAGAGCCAGAAAATTTTTGGGCAGAAATAGCAGAAGAGCATTTTTTATGGAGAAAAAAATGGGATTCAGTTTTGGAATGGGATTTTACCAAGCCAGCAATAAAATGGTTTCAAGGAGCGCAATTAAACATTACAGAAAACTGTATTGATAGGCATTTAGGAACAAGAGCCAATAAAACAGCTATTTTATTTGAACCTAATAATCCAGATGAACCAGCACAACATATTACGTATAAACAGTTATCAGAAAGAGTTAATCAATTTGCGAATGTTTTAAAAGAACAAGGTGTAAAAAAAGGAGATAGAGTTTGTATTTATGTGCCCATGATTCCTGAATTGGCCATTGCAACATTAGCCTGTGCAAGAATTGGTGCTATTCATTCTGTCGTTTTTGCAGGCTTTTCATCATCAGCATTATCTTCTAGAATTAATGATTCTGATTGTAAAATAGTCATTACAAGTGATGGTTCTTTTAGAGGGAAAAAAGCAATCGATTTAAAAGGAATTGTAGATGAAGCTTTAGAGAGTTGTCCAGGAGTTAAGACAGTTTTGGTTGTAAAAAGAATCAATTCTGATATCAACATGAAAGAAGGAAGAGACCAATGGTTGCAACCTTTGTTAGACAAAGCATCTAGAGAATGTGAAGCAGAAATTATGGATGCAGAAGATCCGTTATTTATTTTATACACGTCTGGTTCTACAGGTAAGCCAAAAGGAATGGTGCATACTACAGCTGGTTATATGGTGTATACTGCTTATACATTCAAAAACGCATTTCAATATCAAGAAAATGATGTGTATTGGTGTACAGCAGATATAGGTTGGATTACAGGACATTCGTACATCGTTTACGGACCTTTAGCTAATGGAGCAACTACAGTTTTGTTTGAAGGCGTACCAAGTTATCCTGATTTTGGTCGTTTTTGGGAAATAGTACAAAAGCATAAAGTAACTCAATTTTATACAGCACCCACAGCCATTAGAGCTTTGGCAA
>CAXBPL010000037.1:0-25745 GCA_963977615.1 uncultured Polaribacter sp.
AAAAGCATTTGATGAAGGAAGACAATTGGACCTGGAAATAAAATAAATTTCAGGTGTTTAAAACGTTAGGCAAACTTTTGAAAGTTCTAAACTTATCAATCTCTAATAAATTATATGAGTTAAAGTCAATTTAAATATCCTGATATCCAAACATCAAAAAACCAACCAACTATCAAATTTAAATGAAAACAAAAAGTATCGTATTTCTCTTATTCGTCTTATTTTATTCTTGTTCAAAAACCGAGCAAAAAACCAATGAAACTGAAATTATTGTAATTGGAACTCAGCATAAACCTGTTCCTAATTTTGATTCAGAAATTCTGTTTGATATCTTAGAAAAAGTAAAACCAGATCTTATTTTACTTGAATTAGATTCTATAAAATTTACCAGTGATTTTCAAATAAAAGAAGTCAGAGAAAATGAACTTATAGCTGCTGAAAAATATCGATTAAAATACCCAACTACACTATTAAGACCTTTTGAATTTGAAGGTAGAAATCAATATAGAATTGATTATGGAATGAGACCTACAGATGGATTGACATTAAGATTCGTAGATAGTTTATATAAAGCTGATTTATTAACCACTTCAGAAGCCGAAATTTTTAAAGCATATCAAGATGCCTTAGATCCTTTGATTGAAATAGCAGATAAAAATCCTAAAGAGTGGAATAATGCTATTGCAGATAGCTTATGTAAACATCGTCAATTTTATCAATATCAAATGATTCAAAAAATAACCAATGTACGTAAAGAATTTGCTGATAAATTCATCACAAAACCTAATGGTGAAAAGATAAGTTATAGAGATGGTTATCACCTTTGGGCCAATTTTTGGGATCTAAGAAACCAAACAATGGCTAAAAATATCATGACAATTTCAGAAGAAAATAAAGGTAAAAGAATCGTTGTCTTGTGTGGATTTATGCATCGATACTATATTTTAGAGGAATTGCAAAAACGTACTGAAAACAAAAACATTGTTTTAAAAGAGTATTATGCTCTTTAAAAACAATGTTATAGTCCTTTGAAATAGATGTAATACTCGCTTCACTATAAAAATTAATTCAGAAGTGAAAATTCATTTGTTCTGATAACAAATCCTACACGAATCATGCTTTTGTATTCTTTGTATCTTATCAAATTTTCTGTATAGCCATTAAACCATTCTAACATCAGGTATTGATCCTTCTTTTTAAAAGGACTATAATACAAACGTGTTCTAAGGGCTCCTTTTGTATCCCATTTTACACCCTTTCTAGCCATGACCTCTAGTTCTAGTTTATCTTTGATAAAGGAATGTGCGTAGGTTACTTCTCCTAAACCAATATAATCTAATAAATCTGCATTACCTTCTTTATACATAAATGGCAACCAAGCTTTGATCCCTAATCTTGAATTGTTTCCTATTTTAGTGTTGTAGGTTGCGTGAATATTATTCCAACTTCTTGAAAAAATACTGTCTCTTCCATTAGATTCATGTTCTAAAGCCAAAGAACCAATTCCTATTAATTCATCTTTTTTATTGTAAAACATTTTACCTAAACCTATAGAAGGATTAAAGTTCAATTCTTTAAACGGACTCGATTCTTCGTAAAGATTCCAAAATGCTTTTTGGCTATAAGTTAAAAACAAATAAGTATCCCAAACTTGCGTATTCCTGGTGATTAATTGCTTAAAACTAATTTGGTATTTTGCATCAGCAGTTTTACTACTTAAAGCCGAATTTGTAGGAACCCCAGAAATAAAATAAATATCCTTATGAACCGTAAAACTTGGCATTGTTTTAATGGTGTCATTTAGTTGCTTTCTGGTGATTCTATTTTGCGACATTGCAATTTGACAGCTTGCAATAAGCACTAAGATTGTACTTATAATTCGGATGGAGTGCTTCATATACTTAAAAAATAAAAATTTTATGCTACTATTAACCTTCGTTTCAACTACTTTATCAACTTGATTAAAAAATCAAAGTCCTAAAAACTCACCTAACCAATCAATATCATTTTTAGAAAATAAAATTCTTATATGATTTGGACGCTTTAAACGTAAATATTAAATGGATTTCGGATTGAGTGTTATTTTGCAAAAATAAATATTTTCTGAATATTATTCAAATTCCATAGAATTTTTTATGCTTGTGATAAATGTTTTTTTTAGTAAAACTTTTTCTAAAAGAACCTTGAATTGAAAGCCAATACTTCTTAATTTATTCTTGAGTTTGATCCGTTCAGTTTTTCCTTTAATTCTTATTTTTAGTAGTTTTTTTTTAAAGTTGATAACACATGAAACTAAGATCTGTTTTCAATTATCTCAATCAATTTTATGAGTTGAGAGTCCTGCCCTTCTAAAACCTGTGCTTTGTCTTCTGAAATATAAATATCTGGTTTAGTCCCAAATCCATCTAAGGTTTTTCCATTTCTTTGGAAGGATAACATCGTTGAAACTTTACCTCGAATATTAGAATGTAATAATCTTATTACTTTTGAGTTTCCACTAGAACCATCTGTAGTAACTCCAACAATTTTAATATTTGGCAATCCTTTAAATGCACTTGTAAATACAGTTGCTGCACTAAAACTTTTTTCGTTTACCAAGATATAAATCCGTTTTTGATATTGCGTATTTCCACTTTTTAAAACCATATAATGTGGCTTGCTATATTTAGTGGTATCAAACTTTTTATCGACTGTAAAATTCTTAGAAAACACTTTTATTGCCTCTTTATCTGCAGTAGTAAATTTACTTGAATTGTTTGGATACAAATAACGACTAGCCATAGAAGAATGTATTTTGTTTTTCAAATCAGTTCTTAAATAAGCAACATTTGCAACCCAAGGTGTGTTTGTTTTAGGTATCAAATAATTTGAAAATTTTTGAACTAAATCTCTAGTGCCTCCAGGATTAAAACGCACATCAATAATAAGTGCTTTTGTAGTCTTAAAACGAATAAATGTACTGTCGATAAAAGTTTCTAAACCTTTAATTTTATCAAAAGAGAACATTTCTGGTAGAGAAATATAACCAATATTTCCTTTTAAAGTTTTTGAGATACTATTAAAATTCCCTTCTTTAATACTATTAGCATTTTTATAGGTCTTGAGTTCAAGTTTAGAATTATACCTCAATCGTTTCTCTTGTAATTGAATTATTGCTGTGGTATCTTTTTTACCATCTGAGAAAACAATTTTAAGTTGTTTTGGTAATTTTAGGTTGTTTATAAAGTGAAGTTTTCCATATTGTTGAATTTCAGCAACACCTTTTGTAAACTTTGCTTCTTTAGGCGCTTTTTTTGATTTATAAACTAAAGAGTCAATCAATTGATTAATGAGAACATAGTTTATCGATTTTATAAAAGGAAAGTTGGCTTTATAATATTTTTCTTTATTAATGCTAAGTGCTAAAGCTTTTTCATCTAATGGAGCAATCAAAAAGGGGAATTGTAAATTATATTCTGGATATTCTTTATCCACAAAACCTTCATTTTTTACACTTGAATGCCTATCACCTATTGCTGACATTATTTTTGCTAATTCATAAGTTACATAATTAATATCCACTTCTTGTTTCGAGTTTTTAACGTTCTCTTTTAATAAAGCGATTGCATTTTTATAATTGTAATCGGTTAAATGCACATAAGATGAACGTTCTTCTAGAATTTTTTGAAATTCCATAATATCTTCAATGGCTTGTGAAATTGTTATCTTTTTGAATTTCTGTTTTTGATGATCATTATTAAAATCTAAAACTTTCTGTCGATTATTAAAAGTATACGTACCAATTACACTTTGTTTTTTATCATTATTAGAAAGTATCAAATTCACAGTTAAATTTGGTGATGAATCCATCTTGTTTAATACTTCAACTAAATCTTCAGAAAATCGTTTTTGCCATTTTTTTCCATAAGTAAGTTTGCAAAAATCTAATATTTCTTGTGTTGTGTATATATCTAGCTTTTCTAAAACGTACCATTTTGTCTCAAATTGAACAATTGGCTGATTATTTTCCCATTTTACAGCTGTAAAAGGAGATGCTTTTTTTAATTGTAATTGCTGACTAAAGCCAATGAAGGAAATAAAACAGCATGTAAATAGAATATAATAAGTTTTCATTTTTTAGAATAATTTTTATCAAACCTATTTTAAAATAAACTCACCTAAAAAAAATATCGACAAACCCTACTTGATTATAGATAAGACTAACCTTCTGCACGACTTTATAAAAGCATATTTACATATATTTACAGTGTAAATTATTAGCCTTATCCCATATGAATCAATTCTCTAATGCTACTATCAAAGCCATAAAACTCGTTTTTAATGTTAGCATTATTACTGTTATTTTATATCAACTTATAAAAACGGCTTTTTATGCGTTGCCAAATGATTGGTTTTTCTTTTTAACGAGTGATGCTATAGAAAACTTTATAAGTATCGCAATTGTGTATGCTTTATATCATTTTGTTTTTAAATTGAATAACATTTTGCACAAAGCATTTTATATGATTTTATTTGTTGAAATACTTTTATTCTTGGCACTCTTAAAAGATGTTAGAATTCATAGTTTTAATTCTTTTGGTCAAACATCTAATTATTTTACGAGCTTTTTAGGGCAAACACTATTATTCTATTTGTTGTTTTATGTGATCAATAATTTAAATGTTTTTAATCATTATAAAAAATTAGAACTGGAGTTAACTGGCGTCAAAGAACAATTGTTACGAAATCAATTGCATCCTCATTTTTTATTCAATGCATTTAACTCTCTGTATAGTTTATCTTTAAAAAATCATCCTGATACTTCTGATTATATTTTAAAATTATCAAGTATGATGCGTTATTTAACAGATGATACTACTTTTGATAAAGTACCTCTGACAAAAGAGTTAGATTTTATCAATAAATATATTGCTATAGAAAAAATGCGATTTGGCAAAGATGCTGCAATCAAGTTTACTATTTCAGGAGCTGTGCAAACTGATATTTTTATAGCGCCATTTCTGTTGATTCCACTAGTAGAGAATGCTTTTAAACATGGTTTTTACACCAATAATAAAGATGCTTTTGTAAACATTTCTTTAGATTTAAAAGACAAGCAACTTTTATTTTATGTTGAAAATAGCGTATTTGAAAAACAACATTTTCAAGAACAGCAAAGAAAAGGAAAAGGACTTGACAATTTAAAACAGCGTTTGAATTTATTGTATTCTAAAAAATATACATTGGAAATAAAAAGCACAGAAAACACCTATACAACACTACTCAAAATTAACATAAACTAAATGAATTTGTATAAAATTATAATAATTGATGATGAACCTTTAGCAATTGATGTGATTGAACATCACCTAAAAAAGTTCTCTAATTTTGAAGTTGTACAAACATTTACAAATTCAGTAGCAGCATTTAAGTATTTGAAAGAAGGGCATCACATAGATCTTGCTTTTACAGATATTGCAATGCCTGAAATTTCTGGAATTGAACTTGTTAAACTTTCCAAAACAAATACACCTTTTATTATGACCACTTCTTATAGCGAATATGCTGTTGAAAGTTTTGATCTTGATGTAATTGATTACCTTTTAAAACCAATTTCTTTTGAACGTTTTACAAAAGCAATTTTACGTTTCGAAAACTTAAAAAAACAACTTCCTGATCATAATTCATCACCTTCCTTTTTTGTAAAAGAAGGTGATGAATTTATTAAAATCTTGATAAATGATATCGATTATATTCAAGGTCTAAAAGACTATGCTAAAATTGTTACAGGGAATAATTATTGCTTGGCTTTAAAAACGTTAAAGTCCATTGAAGAAGTTTTGAACCCTTATAATTTTATGCGAGTTCATAAATCTTATATTGTTCCTTTATCTAAAATAAAGCAGTATAATGGAAAATGTATCCTTATCAATACTATTGAAATTCCTGTTGGAAGTAGCTACAGAGAAAATCTAAAAGCATATTTGAATACCAATAAACTATAAATCAAGAGCTTACTTTGCTCCCATAACCTTTCATTAAAAAAGTGTTGTATCTTATTTTTGATAAACACTTTACGTAAAAAAAATAGACTGAATGTTTAAAAAATTAAGATGTAATTAAATCAAAAGAAATTTTAATTCCTGTAATTACCATTCCTGTTCCAATAATAGCGATAATTAAACCCATTATTTTTCCGATTACAGAAATAACGTTATTTCCAACAAGTTTCACGATAAAATCGCTTGCTCTAAACGTTAAATAGGTAAGAATACTCATAAAACCAAAAATTCCAATCACTAAAAAAATCTGAATTGTTTCTACATTAGACACAAAATTCATCGCAGTTACAATGGTTCCTGGACCCGCTAAAATAGGAATCGCCATTGGTGAAACAGCAATATCTTCTTCTGTATTTACACTATCTAAACTTTTTACGTTCGATTGTTTTGATTGTAGCATTTCAAAACCGATAAAGAATATCAAGATTCCACCAGTAATTTTAAAGGCAGGAATACTAATATTAAAAAGTTCGAAAATATATTTTCCTAACAAGACAAAAACAGTCACAATAATAAAAGCAATAATATTTGATCTTTTATTAATATCTCTTTTCACTTTTTTGTCCATTCCTTGTGTCAAAGACACAAAAACTGTCATGTTAGAAATTGGGTTGGTAATCGCAAAAAAACCAGTAAACACAGTAATTGCGAATGTTATTAAGTTATCCATTTTCTGTAAAAATTTTGAAGGTGCAAAAGAACATAATTATCTAATCTTTTGAGCCTTTTTATTTATTTTTTTTTTGATGAATTATAAAGATATTAATTTTTCTTAAAAAAACACCTTTAACGAGAGGATTATTAAACCTTTAGAGAATTTACATCAACCAAAAAAAAGTGTAAATACTGTATAAAATTACTCTAATATTACACTAAAATAGTAGTTCCTTTACTCGATTTGTTTTTTAGTTCATCAAAATAAAAATCAATTCTACCTAAATTAATTCCATAAGCACCAACTTGATTCACTAAAACATTTTTATCATCTAAATTTTTAACTAAAGTTGGTTTTGGTAGGAATGTATGAGTATGACCTCCAATAATTAAGTCGATATTTTTAGTGTTTTTTGCTAAATTTAAATCGGATATTTTCTTAGAATCTCTTTTATAATTATAGCCTAAATGCGATAAACAGATAATTAAATCACAGTTTTCTTCATTTTTTAGTTGATCAGTAATGTCTTGTGTAACTTCTATAGGATCTAAATAGGCTGTTTCTTTGTACATTTTTTTACTAACTAAACCTTCTAATTCAATCCCCAAACCAAATATGCCGATTTTAATCCCATCTTTTACCATAATTTTATAGGGTTTTACATGCGTATCTAAAACCGTGTTTTTAAAATCGTAATTTGCAGAAACAAAATCGAATTTTGCATTTGGTAATTGCTTGTACAAACCTTCAATGGAGTTGTCAAAATCATGATTCCCAATCGTAGCAACATCATACTTTAACAGGCTCATGAGCTTGAACTCCAATTCACCACCAAAATAATTAAAGTAAGGAGTTCCTTGAAAAATATCACCAGCATCTAATAACAAGGTGTTTTTATTTTCGCTGCGAATTTGCTCAATTAATGTAGCTCTTCTTGCAACACCACCTTTATTTGGATTTCTATTGTGGTTTGGTTTAAAAGGTTCTATTTGACTGTGTGTATCATTGGTATGTAAAATTGTGATATGACGTTTTTGTTGCTCCGTAAAAGAAGGTAATGTGAATCCACCAACCATTGCTAATGCAGATGCGCCTCCAAGTTGTTTTATAAAATTTCTTCTTTTCATCTTATTCAATTGTTACACGATTATCAATAGAAACCTTTAAAGTATCGCTTTTTTCGAAATAATCGATCACAGCATCTCTTACTTTATAATTGAGATTTGTTAATTGCTCTGGATTTTCAAAAAACACCATACCATCTCCACCCGTTTGTAAATAATCGGATGTTAATACTGCATACGTTTTATTTTTATCAAACTTTTCGCCATTAATTTTTAAATCGTACCCATTTTCTTTAATCCGTAAATTTATATTTTTTGATAAAGGATGTGCACTTTGATTGCTAATAAAATAGTTGATTAACTCCTCTACTTTATCTCCTGAAAGATTTACAACCACAAATTCATTATCAAAAGGCATTAATTTAAAAGCACTTTCTTTGGTAACATTTCCTTCTGCAATGGACGCTCGCAAACCACCATTATTAAACATGGCAAAATCTATTGCAGTAGCTGTTTTTTCTTTAAATATTGGGTTTGCCATTTCAACTGATAAATCTGCCATTAAATTTCCTAAAGTACTTTGCATTTGAGTACTTTGTTTGGTTAAATCGATAGTTGTGTACGTTAAAACTTTTTCCATTTCGCCTATTAATTTTTCTTTATAAGGCGTAATTATGTTCTCAATTTCTGGTGATGCCATTAGTGTGCTATCAACAGCAATATTTTTGGCAGTAATTTTTGTAAGGGTTCTGTCTGTTTTTTTGCAAGAAGCAACTAAAAAAAATAGACAGATAAAATAGATTGGTTTCATGAATTGTTTTTGATTGATAAAATAATGAACTAAACTGCTACACTTCTTTCCTTAAAACCTCTAAAGGCGGACTTTGCAAAACCGATTTTAAATTGCTCAAACCAATCACTACCACTAAAATTGTAATGGCTGGTAAAAACACTAAAAACGGAATTCCTGAAGGAATAAAAGGTTCTTTAAAAATAAAAATAGCTAATAATTGGCTTCCAAATAAGGATAATAAAATACCAGTTAAACTCCCTAATAATCCTAAGTACACATATTCTAAAGCTGTTATTTTTAGAATTTGTTTGCTTTTTGCGCCCAAGGTTCTTAACAAAACACTTTCTTTTATTCGTTGATATTTGCTGTTTCTCACAGAACCAATCAACACAATAAAACCTGTTAAAATGCTAAAAAATGCCATAAAGTTGATGATCCAAGAAATTTTATCTAAAATATCTTCTACAATCGTAAACACTTGACGTAAATCTAAAATAGTAACGTTTGGAAAGTTTTTCACCAAATCTCTTTGCAGAGCAGCAGAACTTTCTTCAGTGGGTGCATAGGTTGTCATCACATTAAATTGAGGTGCTTTTTCTAAAACACCTGTTGGAAACAAAATCATAAAATTAACTTGCATACTGCTCCAATCTACTTTTCTGATGCTTCCAACTTTGGTTTCCATCAAAACACCTTGAATGTTAAAAACAACATCATCACCTATTTTTAAATTTCCATCTTCGGCTAAATTGTCTGCAATAGAAATTAATACTGGTTTTCCTGGTGTTGTTTTTCCAATAAATTCGCCTTCTAATAACTCCTCAGTTTCAGTCAATTCACTTCTGTAAGTAACTCGAAATTCACGATTCAGCATCCATTTACGCATGCTTACAGTCGTATCTTGTCGTATTTCATTCGCAGTTTTTCCATGAATACTTTCCATTCTCATGGTAATGATTGGAATGTTGTCTATTACTTCTAAGCCTTTGCTTTCAAAATTTTGCACCAATTGTTTTTCCTGACTGCTTTGTACATCCATTAAAATGATATTCGCGTCTGTCTTTTTATTTTCGAGTGATGTTTTTGCAAGTAGAATATCTTTCGTAAAATATAACGTACTAATTAAAAACGTCCCCAAACCAATAGCTAAAACCAAAACCATAGTTTGGTTGTTGGGTCTGAATAAATTCAACAAACTTTGTCTGCTTGTAAATCCCCAAGAAGTTGGAAAAAACTTTTTAATCAATTTGATAAACAAACTGGCAACACCTGCCATAATTGCGAAAGTTACAAAAATACCCAATGTAAAAACGAGTCCATTAATTGCACTTTTTAACATCCAAAAAGAGAATAAAAAGATAAAAAGTAAAATAGCTAAGAATACTAAAATTCGTGCTTTTTTAGGTTTCTGTTGATTTTCTTCTTGCCCTCTTAAAACCTCTAAAGGCGAAACATACCAAGTACCCAAAAGAGGTAATAATGCAAATAAAACCGACATTAAAACACCCAATACAATTCCCATTAAAATAGGTTGAAACGATATAGAAACATCTACACTAAATGGTAAAAACTCTTGTAAAATATAAGGAAAAGCGAATTGCAAACTAATTCCTATGAGCGCTCCAATAATGCCTCCAATCAAACCAATGGCTATAATTTGAATCAAATAAATTAAAAAAGATTGTTTTCTAGATGCTCCTATACACTTTAAAACAGCTACGTTTTTTAATTTCTCTTTAATATAAATGTGCACAGAACTAGCGATCCCAATACAGCCTAACAACAAGGCTATAAATGCCACTAAATTTAAAAATTTACCAACATTATCATACCTTCTTCCAAGGTTTCTGCTGGTACTTGTATGGGTATCTAAATCAGCATTTTCTGCGTCTAAAATTGGATCAATTTTCTTATCTAATGCCTCTAAATCAATCGTAGTATTTTTAAAAAAATATTGATATTCTTTTCTGCTTCCTAACTGTAAAAGATTGGTTTGATCCAAAAATCGAAACGGAATTAACACTTGTGGAGATACAGAAGAAGAAATTGCTGTACTACCAGGAATCGATTTTAAAGCACCAATAATAGGAAACGTCACATTCCCTAATTTTATAGAATCGCCAGGATTTAAATCATATTGTAACAACAAAGTAGCATCTACCAAAGCACCTCCTAATTCTTGATAGCTTCTTCCTGCATTTTCAGGAACTGTTGTTAAACTTCCATAAAAAGGAAAAGCGCCTTCTAAGGCTCTTACTTTTACTAATTTTGTGCCTTCATTTTTAGGAAAAGCAGCCATGGAAACAAAATTGACTTCAAATGCATTTGCGCCTAAAGAATCAATAATTTTCTGTACTTTTTCAGATGGTTTTTTCTTGCTATCAATAATAAAATCAGCACCCATCAAGGATTTTGATTGTTTTTTAATATTGTCTTTTAAATTATCGCTAAATAATTGAATGGATACAACAGCTGCAATTCCTAAAATAATAGACGCCATAAAAAGCATCAATCTTGTAAGACTTGCTTTTCCATCTCTCCAAGCCATTTTTAAAAGCCACTTAAAATTTAAATTACTTTTGCTCATTAAATGTTGGCTGTTTTTTCGTTAGAAATAATCTTTCCTCCTTTTAATCGTAAAATTTGTTGTGTTCTGTTTGCCAACTCTAAATCGTGGGTAATAATAATCAACGTAGTTCCAGCTTCTTTGTTTAATTCAAACAACAATTGAATTACTTTTTCGCCAGTTTCTTCATCTAAATTTCCTGTAGGTTCATCAGCAAATAAAATAGCAGGTTTGTTAGAAAAAGCCCTTGCCAAAGCTACTCTTTGTTGCTCTCCTCCAGATAATTGTGTTGGATAATGATGTAATCTGTCTGCCAAACCAACTTTGGTAAGTAATTCTATTCCTACTTTTGCAGCATTTTTATCACCTTGTAATTCCAAAGGCACAATTACGTTTTCCAACGCTGTTAAAGTGGGTAATAATTGAAAATTTTGGAAGATAAAACCAACATTTTTATTTCGTAAAGCTGCACGTTCATCTTCATTTAAATCTCCTAAAGAAGTTCCACATAATTCAACAGTTCCAGAAGTTGGGTAATCCAACCCTGCACACAATCCTAAAAGTGTAGTTTTTCCACTTCCTGAAGGACCAACAATTGAGAAGATACTTCCTTTTTCTACTTCGAAAGAAATATTGCTAATTACTGTTAATTTTTTAGAACCACTTGTATAAGTTTTCTCTAAATCATTAATCTTTAATATCTTTGACATTCACAATTTTTTAATTAAAAAAAGTTCCTTTTGGCTTTTCCAAAAGGTTTTTATTGACAAGTAATTCCTATAAAAACGGGAATTTAAACAAAATAAGCTAATGCTGAAAAATAATCAATTGCCTTTATATATCAACAAAAGAACACAAACTATTTTCTTAAAATTATGTTATTTTTCTATGTTGATGTTCTTACTTTCCTGCAAAACAGAAGCTCCAAAACAGGAAAATTCTTCGAGCAGTATATCTACAAAAACTGAAACAGAAAACACTCCACAAACCACCACTAAAAGGATCATTTTTTTTGGTGATAGTTTAACTGCTGGTTATGGTTTGGATGATGTTGAAGATGCGTTTCCTGGAATTATACAAAGTAAAATTGATAGTTTAGGTTTACCTTATACAGTTGTAAACTCAGGAATTAGTGGCGAAACAACTGCTGGTGGAAAAAACAGAATTGACTGGGTTTTAAATCAAGAACCAGATATTTTTATTTTGGAATTGGGTGCTAATGATGGTTTAAGAGGTGTAAATTTAAAAGGTACAAAAAGCAATTTACAGTTTATTATTGATGCTGTAAAAGAAAAATATCCAGCAACAAAAATTGTATTGGCAGGCATGCAAATTCCACCAAATATGGGACAAGATTATGCTACAGAATTTAAAAACATTTTCCCAGAATTGGCAGCAAAAAACGATATTGCCCTTATTCCATTTTTATTAGAAAATGTTGGTGGTATTTCTAGTTTAAATCAGTCAGATGGAATTCATCCTACAAAAAAAGGACATAAAATTTTGGCTCAAAATACTTGGGAAGTTTTAAAACCAATTCTTTAAGAAAAGGCAACTTTTTACTCTTACTCAAAAAAATATATCTCTTATTCTATTTCAGACTATTTACCATGTAAATAGTCTGTTTTGCTTGCTATTATACCATTCAAGTTAATCTTAAATTCATTTGGATTAACAATATATTTCCTATTAAAAATTATTGTTAGTAGCTTTGAATCTTTATAAATACATAGATTTTAGTTCATCAAAATTGATTTTTTTCAATAGAAGAAAACCTCAATTGTTAAGTTAAAAAAATATGAATTGCATAAACATTGTCATTCAAAAAAGACTCATTTATAGTAGATAGTTTTACTACAAAACTACAAAAGCGAGAAAATCTAACTTTAATAGATATGAATGTTAAAAGACCGACTATCAATAAAATTAAAAACTTATAAAGGTTTTATATGTTGATTTATTATAGTTATCAATCTACAAACAACTAATGAAGAACGCTTTAGCTACGTATAATAAGAAATAATGTAATAATAAAGAGATGAAAACAAAAGAAATAGCAATAATTGGAGGAGGAATTTCAGGATTAGTAACTGCTTTTGAATTAAGTGAAGTTACGACTTTAAACATTACAATTGTTGAAGGAAGTTCTACTTGTGGAGGTAAAATGAAAGGTTATTTCAATAAAGAAAAACAGCGTTTTGAAGAACATTCTATTCGTGCTTTGGCTTCTACTTATTTTGCCTTGTTTGATATTTTTAATCGTGCAGGAATTTTACATACTTTAACTGCTGTTGATGATTACAAGTTTTATGAAAGCAAAACTGGTAAAAAAGTTGCTGTGGATAGAACTGAATCTATAAAGTTAGAAACGTTTAAAGAGCTGGTTAAAACTTTCGATTTGTCACTTACAGATATGATGAGTCTTGCAAAAAAAATATTGCATCATACAAATGCCTCAGATAAAGAACGTAAAGAATTGGCTTTCAAAAAAGCTGGAGACGTTATTGGTGTTGATAATTTTGATGCTCATACAAAACAGTTTATCGTAAATTGGTTTGGTATTTTAACGGGTGCAAGAATGGAAAGTAAAGCTGTTGACATTATGGATAGTTTTCTGCTAATGTTTTTACCCATGACTGAAAGTCCTAATTTACCAGAAGGCAAACACTCTAAATCGTATTGTTTTAACAGACCAACATCAGAAGTTGTGCAACTTTTGGTTGATACATTAAAAGAAAGAGGTGTGAATTTTGTTTACAATACTAGATTGACAAATGTAAAAAAAGATAGTATTACCAATAAAGTAGTAATACAAACAGAAAATAATCAACTAGAAAACAAAGAGTTTGATGCTTGTGTTATGGCAGTGCCTCATGAAGTAATGTGGAAAGTTGGTTTATTGCCAGAACTAAAAAAACCTTTTGATGATGAATGGTCTTTTGGAACACAGTTTTTAATGGATCATGTTCCTGAAGCGTTTAAAGATTTTATAGGAAAATCGTACAATTTAAGTTTTGATGCTCCTTGGAATATTGTTTTTCAAATTCAGCATAAAGGCGGATTTTGGAAAGATGTAGATTTTCCGAAAACACATCCTTATAATTTATCTGCTACTTGTAGTTCGCCATTTAACAAAGGATCTTTGTATGGAAAACGTTTTATGGAATGTACACCAAGTGAAGCAAAACACGAAATATTATTTCAATTAGGAATTACATCTGAAGAAGAAAGAGCCAATTTTGTTGAAAATGGAAACATCGATTCTGTGTATCTTACATACACAGAAGATTGGGAAAAATACGCAAATTTAGAAACTACATCCTTGGGTATTCTACAAGAAAATGGAAAACGTTGGGTAGATTTATCGCAAATTTATGTTCGTTCTGCTACAGATGAAGAAGTAAATGTATGTACAGATAAAAAAGGAATTTTTCTTGCTGGTGAAGTTGTAAATGTTCCTGGAAAATGGAAAATACCAACAATGGAACAGGCTTCTATGTCTGGAAAACAGGCAGCTCAAGAAGTTTTTAAATATTGTGACATAAATACATCTGTAAATATGGATTTTGCAACGTTAGAAAGTACAACCGTTTTTAAATTGATGGAAGGAGTTTTAGCAGGTTTAACTGGAATTGCTAAAATAATTCCAAGAAATAAAGATTAACTTTATAACATACTAAATCTAATAAAGTAAAATGAAAACGTATTTTGTCATCCTATTAATTGTTGGATTAACATCGCTTTTTGCGAGTTTTTCTCCAATAATTTTAAAACGTTTTAAGATAAGTTTTACCATTCCATTACTTTTTTTAGGAGCCATTTTATACTATTTAAATGCGCCTTTACCTTGGCCAGATCCTGTTTGGAATGAAAACTTAACGATTCACTTTTCTGAACTTGTAGTCATTATCAGTTTAATGGTTGCAGGCTTAAAAATTGGTTTAAACTATTCTTGGAAAGAATGGCGAAATCCTTTACGTTTATTGGGAATTACAATGCCTTTGTTTATGGTTGTAGTTTTTTTATTTTCCTATTATATTTTAAATTTTGATGGTCCAATTTCACTTTTATTAGCAGCAGTTTTAGCACCTACAGATCCTGCTTTAGCTTCTGAAATTCAACTTAATAAAAAACAGTCTGTATCGTCTAAAAATGTGGGAATTCAATATAACCTTACAGCAGAAGCTGGTTTAAATGATGGTTTAGCTTTTCCTTTTATCTTTTTAGCTATTATTTGGTCTAAAAACGGCTCTTTAGGAGCTGAACAATGGCAAGAATGGGTTTTGTTCTATTTAGTTTATAAATTAGTGGTAGGTGTTTTAGTGGGGATTATTATCGGATTTTTATACAGTTATTTCACTAAAAAATTATCGAATGATAATGGTCGAAAAATTCATCAAGCTTTTGTGGCGATTTCGTTAACATTAATTTCTTATGGATTGGCAGAAATTTTAAATTCCTATGGTTTTTTAAGTGTCTTTTTTGCAGGTTTATTTGCACATTATCATCAACATCAAAAAAACGTATCTACAGAAAGCGAACCCAGTTTAGGTTTTATAGATAACATCGAAAAGTTTCTTATAATTTTTTGGATTATTTTCTTTGGAGGTTCAGTAATGGCAGGCATTTTAGATTTTATTACCACAACAAGTTTGCTTTTTTGCTTTGGATTGGTGTTAATTTTAAGACCACTTTTAGGGTATATCAGTTTTTATAAAACGGATTTAACTCCAAAGAAAAAACTAGCAATCTCATTCTTTGGAATTCGTGGAATTGGCTCTGTCTTTTATTTATCGTATGCAATAAAACATGGTAATTTTCAAGACGCAAATCAACTGTATTCCATTGTTGCCTTGGTTATTTTAATTTCTATAATTTTACACGGATTTACAGCAAAAAGAATGATTAATGCTTTTGATGATGTTGAAAAAAAGAATACATAATTTATGAAATCATTCTTAAATCTTCAGTTAAAATATATCAGTAAGTGTATCTTTGTACTCGTTATTGTAAAATTAAAATCCTTTTACCTATGCCTTTCAAAAAATTACATCCTCATTTAAAAGATGTACTTGAAAATTTAGAAATTTCAGTGCCTACTGCCTTAGAAAAAGCAAGTATTCCTGTCATAAAAAGTGGTGCAAATGTTTTTTGTATTGCTCCAGAAAATAGTGGAAAAACAACAACTTTGTTATTAACAACATTAAACAAATTAAAGTGTGAAGCTGCTGGTATTGCTCCAAGAGCTGTTGTTTTAGTAGGGAATAACGACAAAGCTTTGCAATTGTATGATACTTTTATAAACTACACAAGAAGAACCTCTTTGCGTGTGTATGTTGCTGATGAAAAACAACATATAGATTTATTAAAATCAGAAATATTTGAAGGTGTAGATATTTTAATTTCCACCCCAAAAATAATGAACAAATTGCTTTTATTGGAAGGTTTAAATACCACTCAATTAAAGATTTTTAATATTGATGATGCTGATTTCTTAACAAGAAATACATCCACATCAGATTTAATGTTAATTACACAAAGCATCCATAAATGCCAATTTGTAATGTATGCAGAGAAAATGCATCCTACATTAAAACGTTTTGAAAACTATTTTATGCAATATGCTAAAACAGTTTCCATTTAAATTTTAAGTCTTAACAAACCATTAAAAATTAACAATTTTGATTCCTAAATTACATTATATTTCTGAAGGAAATTCTCCAAAAGAAGTTTTAGAAAACATACAAAAAGCCTGTACTTCTGGTATTGAAATTGTGCAATTAAAACTAGACACTATTTCTGAAAAGAAGTTTTTAAAGTTAGCCAATGAAGTGAAAGAAATTACCACTCATTTTCAAACTAGACTGCTTATTAACAAACATTATAAAATTGCTAAAGAAATAAAAGCAGATGGTGTACATTTAGATAAAAACCACTCCTGCCCTATTGAAGCAAGAAAACACGTTTATACTTGGCAAATTATTGGTGGATCTGCAAACACTTTACAAGATTGTGAAACCTTATTGGAAAAACAAGTAGATTATATTATGTTAAGTCCATTTAAGAATTCGACTGAAGAAGAGAATTCACCAAAAACCTTAGGTTTAAATGGTTACACATTAATTACTGAAGCTTTACATACAGAAACCCCAATTTTAGGTTTTGGAGAAATTACAACAAACGATGTTTCAGCAATTTTAAACACGGGTATTTCTGGCATTGCAGTTACTGAAGAAATTACCAATAATTTTGATGTTATAAAAACATACAATCAACTGTTAAATGCATCATCAACAGAAGAAAAAAGACATACATTTTAAGTCTTAGAAAACAACAATAATGGAAATTGAAAATTTATTATACCAGCATTTAGTAGAAACAGGCATCACAGATGAATCTGCCAAGTATATAAATATGGTAGTTTTATTATCGGTTACAGTACTAGTTGCTTTTTTGATTCATTTTATAATCAGAAAAATTCTATTATCCATTTTTACGAGTTTTACTTCTAAAACTAAAAGTAATTTCGACGATTTATTGATAAAAAATAAAGCGCCTAGAAATATAGCACACATTGTTCCTTTAATAATTACGTTAAAATTTATTCCCTATATTTTTAAAGATTTTCCGAATTTTGAAAATTTTTTCTTAAAAGGATTACAAGTTTTTACAATCATTCTTATTTTATGGATTGCTAGAAGTTTATTAAATACCATAAAAGATTATTTAAAAACAATTCCCAATTTAAAAGATAAACCTATAGATAGCTATATTCAGGTTTTTATGATTTTTGCATGGGCCATAGGTATTTTGTCGGCTTTTGCAATTATTACAGGCATCGAGTTTATTAAATTTATTACCACAATTGGTGCAGCTTCTGCAGTAATTATTTTAATTTTTAAAGACACAATTTTAGGATTTGTTGCCAGTATTCAAGTTTCCATAAACGATATGGTTCGAATTGGAGATTGGATTACTTTTGAAAAATATGGAGCTGATGGAGATGTTACTGAGATTAATTTATCGACAGTAAAAGTCCAAAATTTCGATATGACAATCACCACAATTCCTACCTATGCTTTAATTGCTGACTCTTTTAAAAATTGGCGAGGAATGCAAAGTTCTGGTGGTCGAAGAATAAAAAGATCTGTAAATATTAAATTAGATAGTATTCATTATATTACCAATGATGAATTAGATTCGTTTAAAAAAATTCAATCAATCACTACGTATTTAGAAAATCGCCAAAAAGATATTGATGCTTATAACACAAAAAATAACATCAATAAAGAGCTTCTTTTAAATGGTAGAAACATGACCAATATTGGTGTTTTTAGAAAATATATAGAAACGTATATCGAAAATCATTCTGGTACTAACAAAGAAATGTTGATTATGGTTCGTCAATTAGCACCAGAAACTCAAGGAATTCCGTTAGAAATTTATGCCTTTAGTAGTGATAAACGTTGGCAAAACTACGAATATATTATGGCTGACATTTTTGATCATATTATTGCAGCTGTTCCTTATTTTAATTTAGAAATTTTCGAATTGCCAAGTAACTCTAGCTTTGTGAAAAGAAATGAGGAAGGTACTATTACAGAACAAATCAATTTAAAAGACGAATAAGTTTGTGTTGTAAAGCTTCAATTTTATCCTTTTCTTCGGATAAAAATCTACTAAAAAAATTTTAGAAATAAAACGAAGTTTTATCAATCTTAACGTATCGTAAAAAAGTATCTTCGCGCGCATTATGTGGATGTATTTAGGATTATTATCGGCGCTTTTTTTAGGCTTACATAGTTTATGTAAAAAACACGCTGTTCAAGGAAATGAAGTTTTACCAGTGCTTTTAGGAACTTTATTAGCAGGTTTTTTAGTATTTATTCCGTTTTTTATCGGCTCTTTTTACAATCCTACATATTTTCAAAAAATAGGATTTTACATCACCCCTATTTCTATACAAACTCATGGTTTTATTTTTATAAAATCGATGATAATGACTGGTTCTTGGGTTTTAGCTTATGCAGCTTTAAAGCATTTGCCAATTACTATTGTAACTCCAATTCGTTCTGCAGGCCCTTTTTTCACCTTTATTGGTGCTATTTTAATTTATGATGAAAACCCAACCTTTTTACAATGGCTTGGTTTTTTTCTGATCATTTTTTCAGTGTTATTATATTCTAAAATTGGCAAACAAGAAGGCATCAACTTTAAAAAGAATAAATGGATTTTCGCCATCATTGGCGCAACTTTTTTAGGAGCTTCCAGTGGTTTGTATGACAAATTTCTAATTCAGAATTTAACGTTGAATCCACAAACATTACAATTTTGGTTTTGCTTTTACACCATTTTAATTTTACTTATCATTTTATCAATCACTTGGTTTCCGAAGAAAGAAAAACGAAAAGCTTTTAAATTTCGTTGGACAATTGTTGCTGTTGGAGTTCTTTTACAAACTGCAGATTATTTCTATTTTAAAGCACTACAAGATCCTGATGCATTAATTATGCTTTTATCAGCCATAAAAAGAAGTCAGATTATAATTGCTGTGGTTATTGGTGGTTTGTTGTTTAGAGAACAGAATAAACGTAAAAAATTAATTCCTTTAGCAGGTATTTTAATTGGAGTTTTTATGATTTTATATTCTTAACATAAAATTGATTTCCTTATAAATTATTCTATAACATTTATTGCTCTTAATATTTCAGTCTTCGCTTGTCGAAGTTTTATAAAACTTGCTATTGATTGACGCCCTCCCTTTTTACAAAGAACTTGTAATCCTTAATGTATCAATCTTACTTTAAAAGAGCTGATTACCTTTAATAATAAAGTTTTGTTAAATAAAAGAATGAACGTTCATTTTTACGTATCTTTGTATCATAATTTAAAAAAATGGCACAACTCAAAAAAAGTATCGAAAAAAGAAACGCACTTATAGAAGCAACAATAATGCTTGTAAATAATAGCGGTTTTCATGCTACACCCATGAGTAAAATTGCAAAAATGGCAAATGTATCGCCTGCAACTATTTATTTATATTTTGATAACAAACAAGATTTGTTGAACAAAACTTACATTCAAGTAAAAGAAGCGTATACAAAATATGCTTTTGCAACATATTCAACAGAGATGTCTGTAGAAGAAGGTTTTGAAAATATTTGGAAGAGAATTGCCAATTTTAAATTAAAAGAAGTAAAAAATGCCTTGTTTTTAGCACAATGTGACAATTCACCAATAATTGATGAAACAAGCAAAGAAGAAGGAATTAAACATTTACAGCCTTTATTAACCCTTTGGGAAAAAGGTCAAAAGGAAGGAATCATAAAACCGATTTCAAATTATTTACTGTATGCTTATTCTATAAATCCTTTATCATTTTTAATGATCAATCAAAAAAAAGGCGTTTTTCAATTAGATAATTCGCACATAGAAGATGCGTATAACTGTGCTTGGAATAGCATTCGTATTCATAAACAATCATAAATTATAAAAAAAAAAGAAGATGGAATTATTGGAAAAATTAAAATGGAGATATGCTACTAAAGCCATGAATGGTAAAAAAGTATCCCAAGATAAAATTGATAATATTATAGAAGCTGCAAATCTTGCTCCTACTTCTAGTGGTTTGCAACCCTTTGAAATTATGGTGATTACCAATGATGAAATCAAAGAAAAAATTAAAGAAGTAGCTTGGAATCAATCTGTGGTTACAGAATGTTCTCATTTGTTCGTTTTTGCTGCTTGGGATACCTATACTGCAGAAAGAATCAATTATATGTTCGATTTAACAAACGAAATTAGAGGTTTTAAAAACGAAGGTTGGGAAAATTATAGACAACAATTGTTAAATTCTTATCCACAGCAAAGTGCTGAAGAAAATTTTCAACACGCTTCTAAACAAGCCTATATTTCTTTTACAGCTGCATTAACAGCAGCTGCTTTTCAAAAAGTAGATGCTACACCTATGGAAGGTTTTGACGCAGATAAAGTTGACGAAATATTAAACTTAAAAGAAAAAGGCTTACGAAGTGCAGTTTTATTACCAATTGGTTATAGAGATGCATCAGAAGATTGGTTGGTAAACTTAGAAAAAGTTAGAAAACCAATCTCAAAATTAGTGACTGAATATAAATAAAATAGAAATTTTAAATAAAAAAATAAACACCATGAAAATATTATTCGTATTAACATCACATGATAAATTAGGAGAAACTGGAAAGAAAACTGGTTTTTGGGTAGAAGAATTTGCAGCACCTTATTATACATTGTTAGATAAAGGAGCAGAAATTATAATAGCGACTCCAAAAGGAGGAAAAGCTCCAATTGATCCAAGTAGTGATACTGATGATGCAAGCACAGAAGACACCAAACGTTTTCATAACGATGCAAAAGCGCAAGATTTAATTAACAATACGCATAAACTTGCAGAGATGAATCCTACAGATTTTGATGCAGTTTTTTATCCTGGAGGTCATGGACCTTTATGGGATTTAGCAAACGATGAGCATTCTATTACGTTGATAGAAACTTTTAACAAATTAGAAAAACCAATTTCTTTTGTATGTCATGCTCCTGCTGCTTTAAAATATGTAAAAGGTAAAAATGGAGAATCTATTGTAAAAGGTAAAAAAGTTACTGGTTTTACAAATAGCGAAGAAAAAGCGGTTGATTTGGTTGATGTTGTTCCTTTTTTAGTAGAAGATATGTTACAAGAAAATGGAGGACAGTATTCTAAAAAAGAGGATTGGGCTGAATATGTTGTAAAAGATGGAAATTTAATTACAGGACAAAACCCAGCTTCTTCAAAATTAGTTGCAGAAACGTTATATAATCTTTTAAAGTAAGCAAGTTATAAATTTACTTTACAAATAAAGCCTATAAGAAATTATAGGCTTTTCTTTTGTTGATTTTCTAATATTCTTATTGATTAATCTCAACAACAATTAAACAAAACCTTATCTTAGCATCACTAAAAAGACCCTCTTAAATTTGGAACAAATAAAAGCGTATTTAGATAAAGTTGCCAAAATTTCTCAGAAAGATTGGGATTTTTTCAATTCTAAATTACAAAGAAATGTCATTCCTAAAAAGACAATTTTCTTAAAAATTAATGAGGTAGAAAATTATATTTCTTTTATAGAATCTGGTGTTGTTCGTTTATTTATTCCCAAAGAAAATCCTGAAAAAGAAATTACATTTGGTTTTAGTTTTCAAAATCAATTTATAAGTGCTTATGATTCTTTTTTAAGGCAAAAACCTTCTTTGTATCAATTGGAAACCTTAACAGAAACAACTCTTTTAAGTATTACATATGCAGATTTGCAAGAAGTGTATCAACAAACTCAAATTGGAAATTTAATTGGAAGATTAACTGCAGAACGTCTTTTTTTAATCAAATCTAAAAGAGAACAAAACTTGCTAAACTTATCAGCAGAAGAACGTTACATGAATTTATTTAAAGAAAGACCTGAACTTATAAAAGTAATTCCTTTAAAATATATTAGTTCTTATATTGGTGTTACTGCACAAGCTTTAAGTAGAATTCGCAAACGTGTTTAATTGATTTAGGTTCATTGTTTACTAGTCTATATCCAGTTATCTTTGCACAAAAAATAAATGACAATAATTATTTTTGTATTGATTCTTTGGTATGGAGGTTTATTTTTCCAGTCCTTTTTTTTACACAGATATGCTGCACATCAAGTATTTACGATGTCTAAATTTACAGAACGCATCACCTTTATTTTAACATGGCTTTTTCAAGGTTCTAGTTATTTAAGTGCTTATGGTTATGGTATTATGCACAGAATGCATCATGCATATACAGATACCGAAAAAGATCCTCATTCACCTTCTTTTGATGATAATTTATTTGCGATGATGTGGAAAACGAAAACCATTTATCAAGATATAAATGATCAAAAAATAGAAGTTGATCAAAAATTTACAAAAAACGTTCCTCAATGGAAATCTTTTGATGCCTTTGCAAGTTCTCGTTTTTCTAGACTTTTATGGATCACTTTTTACGTTCTCTTTTTTGCTTATTTTACAACAGCTTTATGGCAATGGATTTTATTACCAGTGGCACTTTTAATGGCGCCAATTCATGGAGTTATTATCAATTGGTTTGGTCATATTTATGGCTATGTAAATTTTAAAATGAAAAACACGAGTAAAAACCTTTTTCATTTCGATTTTTTAATGATGGGCGAAGGGTATCATAACAATCATCATAAACATGCAACAAGCGCAAATTTTGGCGTAAAATGGCACGAAATTGATATCACTTATTTAATTATAAGAGTTTTAGATTTCTTTAAAATTATAAAACTAAAAGCAATTCCTGTAAAAAGTTAATTTTAAGATTGGTAAAATAAACTTAATTTATATCAATAAAAAACCACTATACTCTTTATGAATATAGTGGTTTTTAGTTTTTAAAATACTATTAGATTTAGTCTCTTTTCGACAATAAAAGTTTGTGTATAAAACGTAATTTTTCAATAATTACTGGCGAAATCACAAAAGGATAAATATCAGGAATTCCCATTGCTCTGTTCATACTATTTACAGCAAACGACAAAGGAACACAGTTTTCTACAATTTTGTCAAAATTTTCGATGGTATAAGGATCAAAAGAAATACTTGTTTTAAAATCGTCATTATCTGCAATTGAGTTGACACTTATTTTAAAGAAATAACCAGTTTCAACCATATCCATAATATGTAAATAATGTGCCCAAGTTTCTGCCCAATCTTCCCAAGGATGAGAAGTTGCATACTCACTAATAAACTCTTTTTGCCAATCTTTTGGAGTTTCTGTCTTGTAGTACGTTTCTAAAGCCTTCCCATAATCTTGCGATTCGTTTCCAAAAATAGTTCTGTATTCTGCTAAAGTATCAGGATTATCTCTAATTAATCGATCCCAAAAATAATGCCCAACTTCGTGCCTTAAATGCCCAACCAAAGTTCTGTAAGGTTCTTTTAATTGTTTACGAGCCTTTTCTCTCAACACAGAATTCCCTTCACGAATTAAAATAGTAACCACACCACTTGCATGTCCTGTCATTAATTTTGGGTTGCTTTTATTCGATACAAAATCGAAACACAAACCAATATCATCATTGTCCATTTTATTAGGCAAAGACAAACCAATTTTTTGCAATTGATAAATTAAGCGATGTTTTGCGATTTCCATGTGCGTCCAATTTTCGAAATTATCAGCATCAGCAAGTTTAGGAATTGTTCTATTTAATTGGCAAGCAGAACAAAATTCTTCAGGAGAATCTTTTTCTAAAACCCAGTTACAAACATTGTATTCCTTGTTTTTACAAAATTTGTATTCAACACCTTCCCTATCAGAAATAAGGGTGTCATTTGCAAAATCGAACGTAAGCATTTTACGATCTTCAGCTCTGTAACCTGTTAAATGTCCACAATTATCACATTCAACATTTTCAAAATAAATGGAAGTTTTACAATTGCCACATTGAAATATTTTCATAAGATTTTACAATTTAATAATCGGTAAAATTAGTTTAATTTAAGTGACAAGATATTTTTATTTGAGACTATTTTAAAGATATTTTATAATTTGTTTATAAAAAATTCAACTATAATTTTCGTAACTTAGTATGGTTAAATAATCATCTTTAAAAATAATTTTTGGAGTTACTATCTGTATTAACTTGGTTTTCTAGTTTGGCTTTTATAATTTTTGGTATTAATTGTTTTTACTCTAAATTCATCATTTTAGAATTTGAAAGATATGGCTTACCAACCTTTAGAAAGTTAACAGGCTTTTTACAAATTATGGGAGCTATTGCTTCTATAATTGGTCTTTACCTTTATCCAATTTTGCTGTTATTAGCATCCATAGGATTGTCCATTTTAATGATTGCAGGATTTGTTGTAAGAATAAAAATTAAAGATAATTTTTTAAAATCTTCACCATCATTCACATTTGCAGCGATCAATATCTTTATAGCAATTAAAACATTTTACACCTATTTTTAATAATAAGAAAAATAGGCAATAACTAAGTTCATTACTATAAATAAAAATGCAGGAAAAGATTTAAACAAAGGGTCTTTTACTTTAATATGCATAATTATTGAACCAAATAAAAGTGCAGCCAATCCTAAACTTGCTATTAAAGTTACATTTTCAAATTTAATGGAAGCCAATAATAATATTGCCAAACTTACTTTTAAGAATCCAATTAAATAACAAAATATTTTCGACAATCCATAATAATTGAATTCTTCGATAATTGTTCTGGTATTTCCACCTCTCCATCTTGTGGTTTTTTTTGGTTGAACTAACCAAACATTTAAAATACTTAAAGAAACAGTTATTTTTAGTGCTATAATTATATAATCTATAATACTCATAGTTTTAGTAAATTAGGGTTGCTACTAAATTATGAAAAATATATTTAATTTAAAATAAATTAACAGTTCAAATATTTTTTTAAATTGACTTTAAGTACATATGTTATAAAGCTACCAATCAATAGGAAAATAATCTTTTAAGAATTTTCCAGACCAATGTTTACCAGTATTTATTCCATCAATTAAAGGATCCATAACTCTTGCAGCTCCATCTACAATATCTAAAGGTG
>CAXBPL010000038.1:0-24223 GCA_963977615.1 uncultured Polaribacter sp.
AATTGTAGATGAATTAACATCTGAATATTCTTAATAAAAAAACTCAAAGCAAATTTAATTACTTTGAGTTTGTGACCACGAAGGGATTCGAACCCCCAACCATTAGAGCCGAAATCTAATATTCTATCCAGTTGAACTACGTAGCCATTTTTATTTCAGAAAAAAATGTTTAAATTTTAAGCTAAATTCTTCTTCACCAAAGTTGATATTGTTTTCCCATCTGCTTTTCCTGCTAATTCCTGAGAAACAATTCCCATAACTTTTCCCATATCTTGCATACCTGAAGCACCTAATTTATTGATTGTTGCAAGGACAACTTCTTCAATTTTTTCTTCTGATAATGCTTCTGGTAAAAATTGTTCTAAAACTGCAATCTCTGCTAATTCAGGTTCTGCTAAATCTTGGCGATCTTGTTTTAAAAAAATAGCGGCACTGTCTTTTCTTTGTTTTACTTGCTTTTGAATAATCTTTATTTCTTGTTCTTCTGTTAATTCAGCTTGAACACCAGTTTCAGTTTTGGCCAATAAAAAAGCAGCTTTCACAGCTCTTAAAGCTTGTAAAGCAACAGTATCTTTTGCTTTCATTGCCTCTTTCATTTTGTCCATTACTTGTTTTTGTAAACTCATTTTTACTTATTTTATGTTGATTATTTTTTGGTCTTTTTTAAATATAAGGTATTGCTATTGTAATCTATAAAAGCTTTTCCTTTTCGTAAAACATCTGCGCCAATAATTCCATGAACTTCTTTGGCTTTATGTTGTGTTAAAGCAGTATTTACATGCGTTAAATCGAATAAAACCAAATGACATTTTTTAGTTTTCCAATCACCAATTTTAAGTAAATTATTTTCTGATTGTTGTGTTTCCATGTCTATAGCTCCTGCTCCAGCAGCTTTTGTTTCACTCTCTTTAGCATCTAAATTAAAATAGGGAATCATATCAATCCCAACACAAGAATTAGAAGCTCCTGTATCTAAAATAAAACTACCTTTTATGCCATTAATTTTAGCTTTTAACTCTAAATGGTTTGTTGCAATTTTTTTTAATTTTATTTTGATATACTTATTCTTCTTTAATATTTTATATATGCGTTTCATGATGAATCATTTCTAAAAATCAAAAATACGACTTAAAACAATTCCCTAAAAGGAGTTGTTCACTAATTTAAATTTATTAAAAATAATAACATTTGAAACTTCGTATTTTAATTTATTTACAAAATTTATTATATTTAGAGGGTAAATTATAGCTTATGAAAACTTCTCAAAGATTAGAAAATGCTTTAGTTAAATTGTATAATGCCTATCATAATAACAGCCTAAATCCAGAAGATTGTACAGCTTGTGCAGTTGGCAATATATTAGACAATCAAGATAGTTGGAAACATTTTTCTAATGAACATGGCTCTCTACAATTAAGTTATGTTGGCAGAGTTCATCAAAATTTAGGGAGAAAATTTAATGGATATACTCCTCAAGAAATTTTACAAATTGAAAAGGTCTTTTTAGATTCTTGTGGATTTAAAACACCACTTTGTCATTACAATCCAAAACCACAAAACCCGACGTCTAATGAAGCTCTATTTAACGGTTTGGTTGCAGTTGTAGAACTTTTATGTGAGCTGGATAACGAACCAAATGTGCTAGATTTTTCAAAACTATTTGAGCAAGAAAATGGAGAACCTGTTTATCACGTTAAAACATTTTTAGCCTAATTGCTAATGAGTTATTATATAATTGCATAGGATTAACTTATATTTTAAATACGACGTAATTTGCAATTGATAAAACATAACAATTATGAAAAAAATAATGTTCTTAGCATTTTGCCTTACTATTTCTTTAACTTCTTGTAGAGATGATAAAAAAAAGGAAACAGTAAAAACAGAAACGGAAGCGAAAAAAACGATAAGTGTAGAAACCTCTAAAGGCTCTGTAAAAGCAGATGACAAAGGGAATGTTGATGTTAAAATTAAAGATAAAAACTAAATTTATTCTTTAATTTTCTCGAATTCAAAAATAAAAAAACCGATTCAAAATTAATTGAATCGGTTTTTTATATTTAATATTTGTTTAGAATTTTCTTTTGGCTATCCACCAAAATCATCAAAACGTATATTTTCATCTGGCATACCAAAATCTTCACCCATTTTTTGAACGGCTTTGTTCATTAATGGTGGTCCACAGAAATACAATTCCATATCTTCTGGAGCATCGTGTAAACTTAAATAATTATCAATTACACAATTGTGAATAAAACCTACAAAACCATCACCTGCCTCATCATGAATATCTTTTTTCACTTTCCAATTATCAGACTCTAAAGGATCTGATAAAGCTATATAAAACTTAAAATTTGGAAAATCTTTTTCTAAAGCTCTAAAGTGATCAATATAAAATAATTCTGCTTTAGAACGTCCTCCATACCAATAGGTAACTTTTCTTCCAGTTTTTAATGTTCTGAATAAATGATATAGGTGAGATCTCATTGGAGCCATACCTGCTCCACCACCAACATATAACATTTCTGCATCAGATTCATTAATAAAAAACTCTCCATAAGGACCAGAAATAACACATTTATCTCCTTTTTTCAAATTGAAAATATAAGAAGAAGCAACACCTGGATTTACATCCATCCAACCTCCTTTTGCTCTATCAAAAGGTGGAGTTGCAATACGTACATTTAACATGATTTCTCTTCCTTCTGCAGGATAAGAAGCCATAGAATATGCTCTTTCTACAGTTTCATTATTCTTCATTACTAAAGGTCTCAAATTAAATTTGTTCCATTCAGCTTCAAATTTATCTGGAGTTTCATGTTCTTCAGGGTGTGCAGTAATATCCATATCAGCGAATTTTACTTCACAAGGAGGAATTTCAATTTGAATATATCCACCTGCTTTATAACCCATATCTTCTGGAATTTCAACAACGAATTCCTTAATAAAAGAAGCCACATTGTAGTTTCTTACAACTACTGCATCCCATTTCTTAATTCCAAAAACTTCTTCTGGAATAGAAATATTCATGTCTTGTTTTACTTTTACTTGACAAGCTAAACGTGCTCCTTCTTTTAATTCTTTTCTAGAAAAGTGAGGAACTTCAGTTGGTAAAGCTTCTCCTCCACCTTCATTTACGTGGCATTCACATTGTATACAAGTTCCACCTCCACCACAAGCTGATGGTAGGAAAATCTTATTAGCTCCTAATGTTGTTAATAAAGAATCTCCTGAAGCAACTTCAATTTCTCTTTCACCATTAATCATGATCTTTACAGGACCTGATGGTGATAATTTTTGTTTTACAACTAACAATAAAGTAACCAATAACAATGTTATTATTAAAAAAGCTGCTACTGTTGCTATAATAGTTCCTGTTGTACCTGCTGCTAAAATCATATTATTGTATAGTTTTAGTATTTTTTGCTAATTCTTCTTTCACTTCCTTTTTCTCTACTTTTTCAATTTTAGCTTCTGGTTCTGTAGAAGGTTCTCCTTCTTCATCTCCTCCTGTTAACATTCCACCAAAACTTAAAAAACCAATTCCCATTAAACCAGTAATTATAAAAGTAATTCCTAAACCTCTTAAGGCTGGAGGAACACTTGAATATCTGATTTTTTCACGAATTGCTGCAATGGCTAATATTGCTAAAAACCATCCTATTCCTGATGAAATACCATAATTTAATGCCAATCCTAAAGTTTCAATTTCTCTAGCTTGCATAAATAAAGATCCTCCTAAAATTGCACAGTTTACAGCAATTAATGGTAAGAAAATACCTAATGAATTGTATAATGATGGTGAGAATTTCTCAACAATAATTTCTACCAATTGTACCATGGTTGCAATTGTTGCAATAAACATGATAAAAGAAAGGAAACTTAAATCGTAATCTGCATATTCTTGACCTAACCAAACAAGAGCACCTGGCTGTAATAAATACTGATCTAACAACCAGTTTAAAGGAACTGTTATTGCTAGTACAAAAATTACTGCTGCTCCTAAACCAACAGCTGTTGATACTTTTTTAGATACTGCTAAGTATGAGCACATACCTAAGAATACAGCAAACACCATGTTGTCTATAAAGATTGACTTGAAAAATAATTCTATATGTTCCATATTTTTTATTTTAATACTGATTTTACTTCAGTATTTTATATTTTCAATTTTTTATTAGATGATGAAATAAATTAACGAATATACTTCGTGTTAATCTTCGATTAATGATTTATTTCTGCTACGTTGAACCCAAATAATAAGTCCTACAATTATTAGTGCCATTGGAGGCATTAACATAAAACCATTATTTTCATAACCTGTTGCGTATAAACCTGTTTTTTCGATAGCATCTCCTAAAACTGGAATTCCAAATAAAGTTCCAGAACCCAATAACTCTCTGAAGAAACCGACAATTATTAAAATAAGTGCATATCCTAGAGCATTTCCTATTCCATCCAAAAAGGATTTCCATGGACCATTTGCTAACGCAAATGCTTCAAAACGCCCCATAATTATACAGTTTGTTATAATTAACCCAATAAAAACAGATAGTGTTTTACTTAGTTCGTACTGAAAAGCTTTTAAAACTTGATCTACAATAATTACCAATGCAGCTACTACAATTAGTTGTACTATAATTCTAATTTTAGAAGGTATAATGTTTCTCATTAAGGAAATTACAACATTACCAATACCTAATACAAACAATACTGCAATGCCCATTACTAGAGAAGCTTTTAACTCTGCAGTTATTGCTAATGCAGAACAAATACCTAATACTTGTATAGTAATTGGATTATTATCTGCTAATGGATCTGTAATTAACTTTGCGTCCTTTTTTGAAAGTAATCCCATTTTAAATTATTTTTTTAAGTTTTGGAAGTATGGTAAATACAACTTTAAATCCTTTTTTATCATAGCAGAAATTCCATCACCAGTAATTGTTGCACCAGCTAAAGCATCTACTTCATAATCGTCTTTATCTTCATTTTTAGGATCGTTATTTCCTTTAGCAACATTTATTCCTTTGAATACTCCTGCTTCCGTTAATAATTTTTCTCCATAAAAATCGTCCATAAAATAACGTTGTTTTATGTTAGCTCCTAGACCAGGAGTTTCTCCTGCATGATCAAAGAAAGTTCCCTTTACAACCATATCTTTATCTAAAGCTATATAACCCCAAATAGCATCCCAAAGACCTTTTCCTCTTACTGGTGCTACGTATACAGTTTCACCTTCTAAAGCACCAATAAATAAAGGTAAAAATCTAGATTTGCCTTCTTTTGCTCTTGTTTGCTGTTTTTTAACATCAATTAAATAAGGTTCCATTCCTTTCCCCTCGTCTTTAGAATCCATAAATTCTTGACGTGTCATTTTATTGATAATTTTTCCATCTTTATATTCTAAAACTAATTGTTCAGAAATATTTTCAGAAAATTTATTTGCAACATTATCTGTGGATATAAAGGCAATATCTCCTGTACCTTCATTTTCATTTACACCCATAGCATACAAAATATTTTGCTGAGTTTCCATTCTTTCATTTTCCTTAATTGCAGGTTTTAATGAAGATGCTGTATATGCTAATAATGATCCTACAACAATTACCATTGCAATGGCAAACATTATTGTATAACTATTACTATCTGTGTTAGCTGCCATAATTAAGCTGTTTTTGCTTTTAAACGTTTCATTCTTCTTTTAACATTTCCTTGAACCACATAATGATCGATTGTTGGAGCAAATACGTTCATCAATAAAATTGCTAAAAATACTCCTTCTGGATATGCAGGATTAAATACACGAATCATAATTGAAATAAAACCAATTAAGAAACCATAAATCCATTTTCCTTTATTTGTTTGTGAACCACTAACAGGATCAGTTGCCATATAAACTGCACCAAATAAAACACTTCCTATAATTAAATGTTGCCAGAAAGGAACACTCATTAATCCAAAGAATTTACTAGTATCTGTAATCCAACCAGCGTTTACAACACCGTTAAAAATTAATCCCATTGCTAAAGCACCAACAACTGCAGAAAGAATAATTCTCCAACTTGCAACTTTTGTATAGATTAAAAATAAGCCTCCTAAAATAATTAGAATTTTAGAAGTTTCACCAACAGAACCTGGCATAAAACCAAAGAACATGTCCATTTTATCTACTCCAGCTAAAACGCTATTTCCTAATTCAGGTAAATTTGCATTTTGTGCATACGCTCCTAAAACAGTTTCTCCAGAAATTGCATCTGCAGTTCCTGTTCTACTAACAGCTTCGTGAACCCAAACTTTATCTCCAGACATCCAAGTTGGATATGCAAAAAACAAGAAAGCTCTAATTGTTAATGCAGGATTTAGAATATTCATTCCTGTACCTCCAAATACTTCTTTACCAATTACAACACCAAAAATAACGGCTACTGATAACATCCATAAAGGAATATCTACAGGTACAATTAAAGGAACTAACATTCCTGTAACTAAATACCCTTCTTCTACTTCATGCCCTTTTATAACAGCGAAAATAAATTCAACTAAAAGACCAACTCCATAAGAAACTAGCACCAAAGGTAAAACTGTCCAAGCTCCAACCACAAAATTATCCCAATTGATAAAATTGCCAAAAAGAGAAGCTTCTCTAATAACACCTTTTGCTGCGTCTATAGCTGCATAATGTTGATAACCTGCGTTAAATATTCCAAAAAGCAAACATGGAATTAAAGCCATAATTACAATATTCATTGTACGCTTTAAATCGTCTGCAGCTTTTATATGAGTTCCTCCATGAGTAACTTCGTTTGGTAAATATAAAAAGGTATGGATTGCATTAAATGCAGGCGCCATTTTTGTTCCTTTATATTTTTCCTTTAAATTATGTAAGTTTTGTTTTAAGCTCATAATCTTATCCTAATTCTTGTCTCATTAAATCTAAACCTTCGCGAATTATTTTTTGATGTGGTTGCTTTGAAACACATACAAATTCGGTTAATGCAAAATCTTCTGGAGCTATTTCATAACCACCTAAAGCTTCCATTTCATCTAAATCTTTATACATAAATGCTTTTAATAATTGCATTGGATAAATATCTAAAGGAAAAACCTCTTCGTAATTACCTGTTACAACAAAAGCTCTATGCTCTCCATTTGTGTTGGTATCTAAATCGTATTTTTTATTTGGCGTTAACCAAGAAAAAGTAAGCGCTCTTGATGTTGATACTTTATTAAAAACAGGCTTATTCCATCCAAAAAACTCATAATCATCTCCCTCAGGAATTGCAGTAATTTGGTTATCATAATATCCTAAAAAGTCATTTTCTTTAACTTCTTTTCCAGAAAGCACATTACCACTAATAACTCTAGTCCCAGTAGTTTCTGCATTTTTTGCTATAACATCAGCAATTGTAGCACCTGCAATTGCAGTTACATAATGTGGCTTACTAAATTGAGAACCTGTTAAAGCAATTGTTCTTGTAAGGTTAAACCTACCTGTTAAAAACAACTCTCCAATTACTAAAACATCTTCAATCTTTAAAGTCCAAACAACTTCGCCTTTATTAATAGGATTTATTTTTGCAATGTGAGTCCCAACATTTCCTGCTGGATGTGGTCCAGAAACTGTATGTAATTCAACACCAGAAATTCCTTGAAAAAGAGAACCTTCATTTTTACCTACTGCAACATGAACTTTACCTTCTGTTAATTTGGTAATAGCTTCTAAACCAGCTTTCAACTCCAACTCTCTACCTCTTAAAGTATAAGATAAATCTGGAGCTAAAGGTGCTGTGTTACTTGCAGAAATAAAAATTGCCTTTGGTGCTTGGTTAGGATTTGCAATTACATCAAAAGGACGTTGTTTTACAAATGGCCAACAACCTGATAAAAATAAATGCGATTTTACATCTTCTGAAGACATAGATGATGGCTTTTTTACACCAAAATCTGTATGCTCAATAGTTGCATCAGCATTAATTTTAATTGCTAAAATTTTTCTTCTTGCTCCACGTAAAACCTCTGTTACTGTACCAGAAACAGGACTTGGAAATAAAATTCGCTCATCGTTTTTATCGTAGAACAATGCTTGTCCTGCTTTAACGTTTGCGCCTTCTTTAGCCAATAATTTAGGTGTAATTCCGTGGAAATCTTCTGGCTTTACAGCATATACACTACTTAAAGGAATATTAGTAGTTGTTTTTTCTGCCTCGCCAACAAGCTTAATATCTAAGCCTTTTTTAATACGAATGTCTTTTGACATAGTAATTTGGAATTGTTAGTTATCTTTAAAAATCATGCAAATTTACGGATTTTAGCAACTATTTTTAATATAAATATGATGTAATCTTGTTAAAGAAATACTATTTATACTGGTTCTAAATTAGGTAAAAATGAAAAATTATCATATATTATATTTTTGGCTTAAAATTTGATATTTTTGTAATTATGATGAAAAAAATCTTACTTATTGTACTCTTATTTATATTGATAAAGATAGATGCTCAAAATATTAAATCAATTCAATTAAGACCTTTGCAAGAAAATAATTATTCTGCAGTTGTTCCTTTAGGTACTGTTTTGCAATTATCTTTTGATGATCTAGAAAATGACAGCAAAGAGTATCGATATAAAATAGAACACATGACACATGATTGGCAAAAAAGCAGACTACTTTCCAGCCAATATATAAATGGTTTTGATGAAAATACCATTATAAATGTTACCAATTCTTTTAATACTTTTCAAAATTATACGCATTATGAAGTTAAAATTCCGAATGTAAATACTGTAATTACTAAAAGTGGAAATTATCTTTTATCTGTTTTAGATGATTATCATGAAACTGTATTTACCCGAAAATTTGTACTGTATGAAAACGCTGCCATTATTGCTGTTCAAGCCACTAGAAGTAGAAATGCAAAAACCACCAATACTCAACAAACTTTAGAATTTACAGTAAATCATCCTAACATAAGAATCAACAACCCACAACAAGAAATTAATGTAGTTATTCTTAAAAACGAAAATTGGAACGAACAAATTACTGATTTACAACCTACATTTTTTCAACAAAATCAATTAAGATATACCTATACAAATAAAACTAATTTTTGGGGAGGCAATGAATATTTGAATTTTGACACCAAACTGATCAGAAATAAAAGTTTAAATGTAGTTCGCATAGAAATGGAAGATATTTTTCATCATTATTTATATCCCTACACCTATAATCAAGATTTACAATACAGATTCAATCCTGATATAAATGGCCAATTTGTTTTTAGAACTTTAGAAGGAAACACTCCAAGTACTGAAGCAGATTATGCAATGATGCATTTTACACTGTATGCAGATGCGCCTTTTTTAGATAAAAGTGTACATGTTTATGGTGCTTTTAATAATTTTGAAATTGAAGACGAAACCAAGTTAACATATGATTTTGAAGACAAAAGCTACAAAGGAACTGTTTTAATGAAACAAGGTTTTTACAACTACACGTTTGCAACTGTTGATAAATTTAACAAAGTTGATACCAATGAAATAAATGGTACTTTTTTTGAAACTGAAAACCAATATACTGTAATCACTTATTTTAAACCTTTGGGTGGTTTGTATGATAGAGTTATAGGAATTGGAACAGGATTTTATAATCAAGATAGATAAAAAATGATTTGCGTTTTTTAAACAAAAAAACTACATTTACCTTTCATGGTAGAGCAAATTACAAAAGGAATTAAAATTATTGTAGAAACAAAATACAATGGCACTAGTTATAGGAATAACAGGTTGTATTATGTTTTTGCATACTTTATTACTATCGAAAATAATTCCGAACAAACTGTACAACTCACAGATCGTTTTTGGCAAATTTTCGATTCACTTAACAAAACTGAAATTGTAGAAGGTGAAGGTGTAGTTGGGCAAACCCCAATTCTAAAACCAAATGAAACGTATTCTTATAGTTCTGGCTGTTTTTTAGAATCTAATATAGGTTCTATGAAAGGTTTTTATATAATGCAAAACACTGAGACCTTAGAGCAGCTTAAAGTGATAATTCCTACTTTTCAACTACTAACACCTATCATATCAAACTAAATAAAACAAAAAATAAAGTCGCAAAAATTAAAGATGTTGCCTGCTTAAATTGTGGGCATCCTTTTAGTGGACATGAAAAATTTTGTCCTGAATGTGGCCAAGCAAACAAAGGGAATAAAATTACCTTTAAAAGTTTTATACACGAAGTTTTTAACGGTTTATTTAATTTTGAAGCCAAATTCTGGAATACGATAATTCCTCTTTTAATAAGTCCTGGTAAAGTTTCTAGAGATTATATTGATGGTAAAAGACAACGTTATTCCAATCCATTTCGTTTTTACTTAACAGTTTCAATTATCTTTTTTTTGTTGATTGGTTTATCGAAATCAATTGATAAATACGAAGCATTAGCAGATGAAAGCAAAGCAGATATAACCAATGTGCTTAAAAAAAATACAGATTCCAAAGATAAAAAAGAAGAACCACCAACTCAAGAAAAAATAGATTCCATAATTAAGGACTTAGATGATGATTTGAATAAATCTTTTATTCCTATTCCTGCATCTGCCAAAAAAAGAATTATTGAAGAAGTTAAAAAAGAAGCTCAAGACACCACTAAAATTAAAAATTTAGAAAAGAATAATGTTACTTTTAATTTTGGTGGAGAGACTAGATTAGATGAGTTTTCTCTTTATATTAAAGGAAATCCTGATGCGAATATTAATACTGCTTTAGATTCTTTAGGGTATGAAAAGAATTTTACAAATCGTTTTTTGCTAACGAAAACAAAAAGTTTGTATGCATTTACGGAAAGTGAAGAAACTAGAAATCAATTTTTTAGCCAAGTATTATCTTATGGTTCTGTTGCTTTATTTATTTTCCTTCCATTTTTTACCTTGTTTTTAAGATTTTTTTACATCCGAAGAAAATTCACCTACATAGATCACTTAATTTTTGTATTCCATGTACAAACTGTATTTTTTATGTTGTTCTCAATATTTTTAATATTAAAACTTTGCTTTCTTGAACCCACCCTTTGGATTTTTGCCATCTTATTTCTGATGTATTTAATTATTGCCATGAAAAAGTTTTACGGACAGGGTTATATAAAAACATTCTTAAAGTTTTTGCTATTAAACTTAAGCTATGTAATTGTATCAAGTATAGGAATTACGTTTTTGTTTTTATTTTCGTTGATGCTTTTTTAGGGTTTATTTCATTAACATTTAACTTCAACTTTTACACTCCTTAATTATTAATAAAATAAAACGCCATAGGAATTAAGCTAAGTTTTAGATTTTTTATCACTCAAAATATCTAAATACTCCATAGAAACATTTTTTCCATTTTTTTCTATGGATGTAATACTGACAGTTTCTATAAAAGAACGCTTCATTTTTATAGATATTTCCGCATTTCCTAGGGCATCGTTTTTATGAAATTCTAAAATTTTTTCTTGAGTAAATTCTGTGTTTTCAGCTAACCAAATTCCAAACCAATCTTTTCGTAATTGTTTCATTTCATCAGTATACAAAGGAGATGATGACCAAATTCTTGGTTCTTGTCCTAATTTTGTAAAATGTTTTGTTTGTCCATCCCAAACAAATTCATAGGTTTCTAATTGATGATTCCAATCTACTAATACAATTGTAAACGGTTCTATATCATCAAAATTAAAATCATGAATATAAGAGACAGCATCATTAGCAGAAAGTATATTTTTCACAACAATACCTCTACTCATTTTATAATTTGATTTTCTATTGTGCTTTTTAAATGCGCCATTTAAAAGACAAACTAATCTGTTTTTATTACTTGTTCCAATCCAAGTTCCTCCAGCTAATTCGTCTTTTGGGTAGGTTAATGCTACACCATTTTCTACATACCTTTTTGGTGGAATTGTTTTTCTTAAAGGAGTTTCATCTCTATTAGAAGTTAAAATAAAGTTATTGTTAGGTAATGGAAGATAAGTTACTGTACACATTTATTCCTCAGAAATTTGATTTTCAAAATTACGAAATCGATTTATAAAATTTGTAACTTTACACCTTTAAAAATTTAGATAAATTAAAACCGTACAGAAATGGCAAGAGGATTTTTCAACGTTCCAGTAGCAGTTAACGAACCTGTTAAAGATTACAAACCTGGTTCACCAGAATTAAAAGAAGTTTTAGCAACTTATAAAGAAATGTATAAAGGAAAAGCAGATATTCCTATGTATATTAATGGAAAGGAAGTTAGAACAGGAAATACTAGAAATATTACACCTCCTCATGATCATAAGCATGTTGTGGGTCATTATCATATTGCAGAAAAAAAACATATAGATGAAGCAATTTCTACAGCTTTGGCTGCAAGAGAAGCTTGGTCTAGCGTTTCTTGGATGGAAAGAGCATCTATTTTCTTAAAGGCTGCTGAACTTTTAGCAGGACCTTATAGAGCAAAAATGAATGCTTCTACAATGTTAGCACAATCTAAAAACGTTTATCAAGCAGAAATTGATGCAGCTTGTGAAATGATCGATTTCTTTAGATTTAACGTACAATACATGACTGATATTTTCAAAGATCAGCCAGCTTCTGCTCCAGGAATTTGGAACAGAGTTGAGTACAGACCTTTAGAAGGTTTTGTGTATGCAATTTCGCCTTTTAACTTTACATCTATTGCAGCAAATTTACCAGCAGCAGCAGCTTTAATGGGAAATGTTGTAGTTTGGAAACCTTCTGATCATCAAGCATATTCTGCACAAGTTATTGTAGATTTATTCAAAGAAGCTGGTTTGCCAGATGGTGTTATTAATGTTGTTTATGGAGATCCTGTTATGATTTCTGATACTGTTTTAGCTTCACCAGATTTTTCTGGATTGCATTTTACAGGTTCTACAACTGTTTTCAAAAATCTTTGGCAACAAATTGGTAACAATATCCATAACTATAAAACCTACCCAAGAATTGTAGGTGAAACTGGTGGAAAAGATTTTATTTGGGCACATACTTCTGCATTTCCTTTACAAGTTGCAACAGCAATTACAAGAGGTGCATTTGAATATCAAGGTCAAAAATGTTCTGCTGCTTCACGTGCTTATATTCCAGCTTCTATGTGGGCTGAAGTTAAAAAGCATTTAGTTGCACAAACATCAGAATTAAAAATGGGTGCTCCAGATGATCCAAAGAATTTTGTAAACGCAGTAATTCATGAAGGTTCTTTTGATAAAATTGCAAAGTATATTGATGCTGCAAAAGCAGATGTAAATGCCGAAGTTATTATTGGTGGAAATCATGATAAATCGAAAGGTTATTTTATTGAACCTACTGTAATATTAGCAAAAACACCAAAATATGAAACTATGACTACAGAGCTTTTTGGCCCTGTAATAACCGTTTATGTTTATGAAGATTTAGAATGGGAAGAATCTTTAAAGTTAGTAGATGAATCTACAGAATACGCTTTAACTGGTGCTATTTTCTCTACTGATAGATACATTGTTGAACAAGCTTCTAAAGCATTAGAAAATGCTGCTGGAAACTTCTATATTAATGATAAACCAACTGGAGCAGTTGTTGGGCAACAGCCTTTTGGTGGTGCAAGAGCATCTGGAACTAATGACAAAGCTGGTTCTGCTCAAAACTTATTAAGATGGACGTCTGTAAGGTTGATCAAAGAAACTTTTGTTACGCCTCAAGATTATAAATATCCTTTCTTAGGATAAGAAAATAAACATCAAAAAAAAAGCCTCATCATTTTTAAAATGATGAGGCTTTTTTAGTTTAAAACCTTTTATTAATTGACACTAAAAGTCCAAATTTGCCCAATAGATTTTGCGCCATTTTGATCTTTAACATTTACTTGCCAAGAATATGTTTTGCCAGTTTCTGCAGCAACTTCATAGTTTTGTGAGTTTAAATTATTCTCAAGCAACACTAAATTATCATTTTCTCCAAAATAAAGTTCGTAGGTTAAAATATCTGTTGTGTTTATGTCTTCTGCAATCCAACGTAAAAAAATAGTACCAGCATTTACAACAGTATTATTTTCTGGAGTGATTACTTTAGGCGAAAAAGGCGCATAATTTTCAATAACAGTTCCTTGTGTATAAAAAGCATACGTTTCTGATGAAGTTCCTAAATTATTATCGATATCTAAAGCATCTACTTTCCAATAATAGGCAGTAGCTTTCTCTAAATTAAAAGTAATTTGACTAGCAATTACTGTTCTACTTTCTACAATGTTCGTTAAACCTCTATCTGTTGCAACCGTAATTTTGTACTCAATTTCATTCGCTTCTGGATCAATTGCATCACTCCAATTAAAATTTACAGTATTATCAATACATAATAAATTTTCAGAAGGAAAAATTAGCGTTACAACTGATGGTGCTTGGTTTGCATCTTTTTTAGAACATTGCATTGCTAATAAACTAAAAAGAACCAGAAATAATATATTTTTTGAGTACCTCATTATTGCTTTAATATTTTAATAGGTTTAGCATCTTTTATAGATAATTTTAAAATATAAATTCCTTTCGAAAAGTTACTAAATGGTATTGTTAATTTTTCTGAAACTATCGCATTTGTTTGCTTGTAAATCAATTTACCAGTCATATCAAAAATTATAACTTGTACATTTTTATTTTCAACAGAAGTAGGAACATAAATTTCAATAAAGTCTTTAACAGGATTTTTTAATAGATATAAATTTAGCTTAGGGTTATTTGTTGATAATAAATCTCCTATATTTTTTTCATAAACACCTTCACAATCTTTGGCTGTTTTTACTTTTAAAATACCTCTTTCAAAAATCTCAAAATTAAATTCTTTTTGACTTGTAATCCCTATTAACGTTTCATTTATAAAAACTTCAAATGGTGGAGTACCTTCATCAATTTTAAAAGAAAAGTTATTCGATTCTTTTTCTGCAGTTACTTTTAAAGAGATTGGTGCTGCTTCAATTATATTCACTTCAAAACATTGGGTTTTGTCCAATTCTTCGATTTTAACACAAACTGAATACGCTCCTGGAGCTAAATTTGAAAATTCGAAACCAGTAGCTGGAATATTTTGAGAAATATTTGTAGCTTCTCCAGTTATTGTTGCTACATACGTATAATCAGCTAAATTTACTTCTATTTTAATAAGGCCATCATTGGAATCTGGACAAGATTCTGATGCTGTAAAAACAGAAAAAAGTTCAGAAATGGTTACTGAATAATCTTCAGTTTCTCCCCATTCTGTAAGATGGTCTGCATCACAAGCTCCAACTCCAAAACCATCTGAAGGATCATCATATTCTATAACAACACGCATTCTAGTTTTCCCAATTTTGGCATTATTTGGAACTGTAATCGTAAATATTGCTGTAGCAATATCTTCTGTTCTAGAGCCTAAATCGTATCTTTCAGTATCGTTATCAAATTCAAAATCTTGATTCCAATCGATAAAAACATAACAATGATCTTGGAAACCTCCAGTATCAAAAGTTACACTAATTTGCTCATCTTCACCTCTTAGAAGATTGGTATTTATGGATGTAAAATCCTGATAACCATCATCTGTATCATTCCCAGAATTATTATTGATTAACCCAAAAGTAACGTTTGTGATATGTTCTGAACCTCCAGCTTCATCTGTAAAAGTAGAAGCGCAATAAGCAGCTACTTTTGTTGTAAAACTAAAAACTGAAGAAAAATTACCTTCTCCACAACTATTTTTAGGCTTAACTCTCCAGAAATACTCAGTTACTCCTACTAAATTTGTTGTTGTATAAGAATTTATAATAACATTTCCTGTAGAAATGACATTAGAAAACCCATTGTCAGTAGCAATTTCAACATCATATGAAGTTGCATTTGAATCATTATTCCATGTTAATTCTTCTACTAAATTTAAACCAGTAGCATTGTCTGCAGGAGAAGAAAGTGTTAATTCGCTAAAATCAGCAGAACTTAATCTAAAATCCACCTTAAGGGTTTGTGTTATAGTTGCAGAAGTTGATGAGACAATAATCTCATATTCTTGTGGTGTTTTATCATCAAAATTAGAAATTGTCATAGTCACATTCCCATCAGCATTAATTGTTGAAGTACTAAATGACACATTAGAACCTGCTGGCTCTCCAGAAGATGATAATGTAACTGTTTCAGAAAAACCATTTACAAAATCAAAATTTAAATTATAGCTTACACTTTGATTTCCAGAATTACAAGCACTCTGCAAGCCATCTGTATTATTTACAATAAATGTTGGTGTTAATGAATTAATCGTAAAATTTGTTGAATTGATATTGTAAAAAATATTATCTGCTGCTTCTACCAAGATTCGTGCAGAACTAGTAGCATTATCAGGTATAATTATTTCTTCTGTTCCATCATTAGCAGTATTCGATTTTAAAATTATAGGAAAAGTAAGTCCTCCATCTACAGATAATTTTATATTTACTGTAGCACAGTTTATTGGAGCTGTATTTGTCGAACCTTGATTCCAATTAATTGTTTGGGTACTTCCTGTATTCCAAACTACTGCAGAATTTGGTGCTGTAACTGTAAAAGGAGTTACATCAACAACATTAATTTTCATATCATCTCTTGCTGTACTTCCTCCTCCAACATTATTGTCTCTTACTACAAAAGAAAAATTTAGTTCTCTTTCAACAGAAGGTACAACCTCCCAAGTTGTGGCTAAACTTCCACTTACAACAGTCGCTAAAGCTGGCAAATATCTAACAGGAACACTTTTAGAAGGGAAAGATCTAAATGTGGGACCACCTAAATTTGTAGAAACTGGTGGCATTGTTGCAATTTCGTTATCTAATTGCTCCCAATTATAAGTTAATGTATTTACACCATCTGCATCATTTCCTGTACCTGTTAATTTAAAAGGTGTAGATTTTGGAATACTATAATCTAATCCTGCATTTGCAGTTGGTGCAGTATTATTTGTATTTGTTAACACAGCACAACCTCCTGAAGATTGAATAACAGCCCAAATTTGAGCAAGACTAACTGCATGAAAATAATCATCACTATTTCCATCAGCATTTCCAGATTTTACATTGGGTGCACAAATACCTGCATATCCCATAATTGTAGAACCACTTCCAGGTTCTATAGCTGTAGAATTTGTTCTATTACAAGGATTATTTTGCGTATGTGTTGCTCCAAATTGATGTCCTAATTCGTGAGCAACCAAATCAATATCATAAGGATCACCAACAGGAGAACCTAAACCTGTTACCCCTCTTGCTTTTTGCCCAGTAATACAAACAACCCCTAAACCAGCCAAACCAGATAAAGTACCTCCAGAAGTACTAAACACATGTCCAATATCATAATTTGCATTTCCAATTTGTGCATCACAAATTGCTTGAACTTCGTCTATAAGCTCATCAGGGTCATCATCTGTCATACCATCTGTGGCAGCATTTAAAAAGATAATATCTTCGTTATTGCTTACAAGTTCAAATTTTACTGATAATTCTCTTTCAAAAACACCATTTAATCTTGTTAATGAAGTATTCATTGCAGATAAAACTGCCGCTTTTTTTACTTGATCTGATGCAGAACTTGGTATATTTTGTTGACTAGCTCCTAAGTGAAATTGTGCATATTCTCCACTACAAGCCAATGCTAATCTGTAGGTTCTTAATTTACCATCATTTAAGTTTTTTGAAAAATCAGTATTTATAAACTCCTTACTTGCAGCTTCTTCCACCTGACATTCAAAATCTAAATCAACATCATTTAAACTACTTTTTTTGTAAATAATATACTCTTTTTGATCTCTTGTGTAAGGATCTATATAGATAGTTTCTTTAGCATCTGAATAAACTACAGCGTGAAAACCATCTGTACCAATACTTATTTTTGCATTCGCTGATGCATCGTCAATTCCTTTTGCAGTATATGATTTTACGTTTGGAAATTTAGCTTGCAAAATCGGATCAAAATTAGAGTTTTCTTGAATCGAAAATTTTGATAAGCTACCATCTGCATTTGGTAGCTCTATTACAGCATTAAAACTTGCTGATTTCCTACTCAACTTATCTTCGAAAACACCACTATTTAAAGTAACAATCTCATAATTTGAAGGAAAATTTTTCTTTTGAAAAGTTGCTTTCTTTTGAATACTTATATTTTCTTTTTCTTGCTTTTGCCATAATTGTTGCCCATAAGAAGAATAACTACTACATAAAATTGCAAAAAAAAGTACAAGGGATAATCTGTTTTTCATAAAAGTATATTTAAAATACAATTTTGGTTTTCAAATATAATGAAATATTTACCTTTGTAGACGTAATTATGAATAGAAACATACAGTTAAAAGACCTTGGTCTTAAAGATTATAAAGAAACTTGGGAGTATCAATCTGAACTATTACAAGAAATTGTAGATGTTAAAATTGATAATCGAAGAAATAATAACACGAATCAAACTCAAAATCATTTTTTGTTTGTAGAGCATCCTCATGTGTATACACTGGGTAAAAGTGGAGATTTGAGTAATTTACTGTTAAATGAAAAGCAATTAGCAGAAAAAGGCGCTACATTTTATAAAATAAATAGAGGTGGAGATATTACGTATCATGGTCCAGGACAAATTGTTGGCTACCCAATTCTAGATTTAGAAAATTTTTTTACTGATATTCATAAATACTTACGTCTATTAGAAGAATCTATTATTTTAACCATTGCAGAATATGGTTTAAAAGGCGAAAGAAGTGAGGGTGAAACTGGTGTTTGGCTAGATGTTGGGACCCCTTTTGCTCGTAAAATTTGTGCTATGGGAATTCGTTCTTCTAGATGGGTTACCATGCATGGTTTTGCTTTAAATGCAAATGTTAATTTAGGTTATTTTGATAATATAATTCCTTGTGGAATTCGTGGTAAAGCTGTAGCTTCTATGGAAGCTGAATTAGGCAAAAAAGTAGATGTAGAAGAAGTAAAAGGAAAAATACTAAAGCATTTTAAAGTCCTATTTGAGGTTGATGAGATTGTAAGTGAGTAATTTTGCTTATCTAAATACAAAAATTTAGCTAAGTCATTTCTCAAGATACTGAAACGAATTCTGTATGACAAAAAAGGAAAAATCTTGTCACTCTGAATTTATTTCAGAGTCTCAACCCATAGTTAACCACAAGTCTTTCCAATCAGGATTTTCTTGTTCTATTAAATTTATCTTCCATTGACGATGCCAATTTTTTAATTGTTTTTCTCTAGCAATTGCATCATCTATATATTGAAATTCTTCATAATAAACCAAAGTCTTTAAATTGTATTTTGCTGTAAATTTACTTCCTTCTCCTGTTGTATGCCTTTCCATTCTATCATCAATTCCTCCAGTTACTCCAATATAAAGAGTGCCTCTAGGTTTGTTTGTTAGTATGTAAACCCAATAATTATGATAAGAACGTTTTGACATTTTTATTTAATTTCACATGTAAAATTAATGAACACATAACTTTGTGTGAGCATTGATATGCAAGATGCTGAAACGAGTTCAGCATGACAAAAATATAAAGTTTTACTCTTGTCTCTCTGAATTTATTTCAGAGTCTCAATTCAAATATTGGTTTGGCTTATCAACTTTGTGTGAGCATTGTTATGCAAGATGCTGAAACGAGTTCAGCATGACAAAAAATAAAAAATTATAGCCTTGTCACTCTTAATTTATTTCAGAATCTCAACTCAAATATTGGTTGGGTTTATCAACTTTGTGTGAGCATTGTTATGCAAGATGCTGAAACGAGTTCAGCATGACAAAAATAAAAGTCTTGTCATTCTGAATTTATTTCAGAATATCAACTCAAATATTGGTTTGGCTTATCAACTTTGTGTGAGCATTGTTATGCAAGATACTGAAACAAGTTCAGCATGACAAAAATATAAAGATTTAGTCTTGTCATTCTGAATTTATTTCAGAATCTCAATTCAAATATTGGTTTGGTTTATCAACTTTGTGTGAGCATTTTTACGCAAGATGCTGAATTAGTATAAAATATAACCTACTTCTCTTCGTTAAAATACACTTTATAAAACTTCATTTTTTTCTCTTCATCATATCCTCTTTCTAAATATTCTGAGGCTGCATCTGGTGCATCAACATCTAGTTTTATAACAATATTTGTATCTAGTTTAATTTCTGTTTTTAGCTTGCTTTTTTCTTTCTTTAGAACAACACCAGAAACATCAAAATTATTTCTGATTAACACATCGTTTAAGTTTTCGTAATGTTTTTTGTAGTCTTCAAATAACTCTTTATGCTTTTCGTCTTCAAAGATTTCGTCCTTAAATTCGTTATAATCTACAGCTTCATGTTCTTTAAAATAATCTACTGTGTTTGCTAAAAAATTTCCTTGTTCTTTCATGCCCAATTCTGGCTTAATCACTTCTTCAGAAAATTCTTTACACAACTCTAAATAATTTTGCGTGTGCGAATTATAATCGTCCGCTAATTTTACTGCCAGGAAATTTTTAATCCAATATTGTGCATCGTAATTGTTATTGTCTACTGAAAAAACCACAGTTCCTTCTGTATCTGAAGTGTTTAAAATTAAACAACCTTTATCTATTCTTTTTGTTGATATTCCTTTTTGAACCACAACATCAAAACTCTCATTATCATCTAGATACGTTTGAAAGAAATCAACTTTATTTTCTATTTTAAAGATCCCAACTGCTTCTGTTAAAACATCTTTATATTCTATACCTTCTATAAAAACCACAATAACATCTCCTGTTTTTATTTGTGCTGAATTAGATTGCTCAAACAAGTGATTTACGATGTTTTTAGAATATTCTACAAATGAACTTTCTTCTTTAAAAACTTCTGAAGCATAATTATTTAGTTCATTTAAACGCACATCTGCATGATGAGAAAAACGATAGCTCTGTGTTAAACTCCCAAATGGTTTTAGTAAAAAATTCTTCATTAAATCGTAGCTTTCTTGATCAAAACGAATTAAATCGTCTGAAAAAACATTCTGACCGCTGTTAAATTTATTGGCTACTTTATGAAGAATACATTTGGTAATTTCTGCTCTAGTTTTTTTAATCATCTTTTGAGATTTTGGAGCGTAAAAATAGAAAAAGTTTGTGGATGAATTGAATTTAAATGAAGTTTGTATGATTTTTTTTTAGTTCGGATTTGAAGAATTTTAATTGATAAACTTCTTTATAAAATTGCCACGAATTCACAAATTATATTTCAAAAAGTGACGAAAAAACAAACCAATCTAATAGTTAGCAAGTAATTCTAGCCCTGATTGCAGCAAATGTTTGAGCTCTTTTTGCCTTTTTCAGGCAAAAAAGCGAGTGCGAAAAGCAGGAAATAGCTCCAAAAAATAATGAGATACTGAAACAAGTTCAGCACAAGAAATTAAATCTTCAATTTTAATTGTTCTGGTAAAAGTTTAAATGTTTTTCGGTGATGAATGGTTGCACCAAATTCGCGAATTCCATTTCTATGTTCTTTGGTTGGATACCCTTTATTTTTCGCCCAATTATACATTGGGAATTCCTGATGAATTTTCTCCATATATTCGTCTCTATACGTTTTTGCCAACACAGAAGCTGCTGCAATACTTAGATATTTGGAATCGCCTTTTACAATAGTTTTGTGTGGAATTTCTTTGTAATTTCTGAATTTATTGCCATCTATAATTATAAATTCGGGCGTAATTTTAAGCTGATCAATGGCTCTGTGCATGCCTGTAATTGAGGCTTGTAAAACGTTAATTTCATCAACTTCTTCTTGCCAAATAAAAGAAACGCCAAAAGCAAGTGCATGTTCTTCTATAAATGGCCTTAACTCTTCCCTCCTTTTTTCTGATAATTGTTTGGAATCGTTTAAAAAAGGGTGCGTAAAATCTTTAGGTAAAATTACTGCTGCAGCCACAACTGGCCCACACAAACAACCTCTACCAGCTTCATCTGTACCAGCTTCTAAAGAAAAACCACTAAAATTGGATAATAACATAGTACAAAGTAAAGAAAACTTTTTGGTTTTGCTAAATGCTAACCAAACAATAATAACTTCTTTAAATTTAATATTTCATTAGTAATATCAACATAATTATTAACTATACTTTTCGTTTAATTATTTTACATTTGTATTTGTTGAAATTTATGATGACTAAAAAAATATTATTTTTAATTTTACTTGTTTTATTCTCTATAAACAGTGTTTTATCTCAAAGAAAAATTTCTGAAGGAGGCTTAAATAACGTTGGAAGAAGTGAAAGAGATTCTTTAGTAAAAGGAGAAACAAAAGTAATTTTATCTGGTAAAACAAAATATACAGATTATAAAATTTTTTCTCATAAAAGAGATACATCATATATAGATACTACTCTTACACTTCAAAAAGAATATGAATTTAACTTTTTAAGAAAAGATAATTTTGAGTTACTTGCTTTTCATAATCAAGGACAAACTTTCAACAATTTAGGCTATAGTTTTGATAATGTAAGTCGTATTCCAGACATTGGTTTTAACGCAAAACAAGTGAGTTATTTTGAAATTGATGATATAAAATATTACGAAGTACCTACACCAACTACAGAAATTTTATACAGAACAGGCTTACAGCAAGGTCAAGTTTTAGATGCACTTTTTACTTTAAATTTCTCTAAAAGATTAAATGTATCTCTTTCTTACAAAGCAATTCGTTCTTTAGGTGCTTACAGAAGATCATTGGTTAGTAATGGTAATTTTAGAGGTGCTTTTCAATATAGAACCGAAAACAACAGATATGAAATTAGAGGACATTTAGCTTCGCAAGATTTTTTTCATCAAGAAAGTGGTGGTTTAACAGATGAAGCATTACAAAATTTTATTGATGATGATCCAGATTTTACTCAAAGATCTAGATTAGACATCAATTTAGAAGATGCAGAAAGTCAGTTTGATGCCAGCAGAGTTTATTTTGAACACAGTTATAAATTACTCGCAAATAAGGATACTTTAAATGATAAAGATTTTAGCAATTTAAAAGTTGGCCATGTATTTACAAGTGAAAACAAGAGCTATAATTTTGATCAGCCCTCAATAACCACCAACATTTTTGGAAGTGCAAACTCTTCTGGAGCTACTAATAATGATGCTAAACACTCCATAACAAACAACGAAGTTAACCTAGAATTTAACTCTAAATATGTCTTAGGAAAGTTCAGAGCTAAAGCAAATCTTACCAGTTATTCCTATGGTTATGACACCATTTTAAATAGCAACAGTAATTTAAACAAATTAAAATTAGAAGGAAATGCAATTTCTGTAGGTGCAGATTGGAATGCGAAAATTAAAAACTTTCAATTAAATGCAGATGCTTCTTTAACACCTGGTTCTGGCAGATTGTCTGGAAATTATTTAAAAGGTGAAGCTCTTTTCGATAAAGACAGTCTATTTACATTGAAAGGAAGTTTGTTAATCAGTTCTAAATCACCTAATTTTAATACGCTACTTCATCAAAGTAAATATGATGATTATAATTGGCAAAACGATTTTAGCAACGTAAATACTAGAGATTTAGGTTTTTCGATAGCTTCTAAATGGATAAATGCAGGTTTAAATTTTACAAATATTGATAATTATACGTATTTTGATGAAAACAATTTACCTCAACAATTTGCGAATCAGGTTGCGTATTTAAAAGTAAAAGCAAACAGAGAATTCAAATTTTGGAAATTTGGTTTGGATAATACAGTAATGTATCAAAACGTAAGCAGTGGAAGTTCTGTTTTTAAAGTACCAGAATTTGTAACAAGAAATACTTTTTATTATACTGATGAATGGTTTAAAGGCAAACCAATGTTGGTAAATATTGGTGTTACTTTTAAGTATTTTACAAAATACAATGCAAATGCTTACAACCCATTATTAGCTGAATTTACGCTACAAAATACGCAAGAAATTGGTTTCCCTACTTTTGATGTTTTCTTTAACGCAAGAGTTCGTAGAACACGTTTATATTTAAAGGTTGATAATGTAACTTCTGGTTTTTCTGAAAAGAATTATTTTTCTGCACCTAATTATCCTTACAGAGATTTTACAGTTCGTTTTGGATTGGTTTGGAATTGGTTTATTTAGAATAGACTAAAGCCCTTCCTAAATCTTTTCTAAAGGGAAGGACTTTTAGCTAGTTAGAAAAAATATTATGGATAACAGTTATCATATTATATTTGAAGAAAAATTTGTGCAA
>CAXBPL010000039.1:0-23782 GCA_963977615.1 uncultured Polaribacter sp.
AGTCGATAGAAATCATCAACCAAAAAAAGACAATTTTACAAGATATTGGTGTTTTGGAAACTGCTAATCAAAAATTGACTTATTTTAATAACGTAGCTGGTTTAGGGTATGATGCGTACATTGTTAATAAACTTAAAAAACTTAAAAGTTTTGGGTCTTTATCTTATTTATTAGCAGGAATTTATGGTTTATTCTTTTATAAAAAATCTATATTTTCTATTTCTTTCGATAATCAAAAAATAGAAACAACTTGTTTAATGACGGTTATCGGACTTTGTAAATTTTCTGGTGGTGGCATGCAGTTTACCAAAGGTGTTGATGCTTCTGACGGATTTTTTGATATTACCATCGCAAAAAACATTACTTTTTTAGATTTAGTACTGAATATCAATAAATTATATTCAGGAAAAATTGTACATCATAAAAAATTCGAAACTTATAAAACGAAAGAAATATGTGTACAACCTAAAAGCGATAAAACCTTTGTACAAGCAGATGGAGAGTTGATTGGTACAGGAAAAGTTACTGCTAAAATCTTAGAAAAAGCAATTAAATTTGTTGTGAATTGATATCAATTTAAAATTTTATAATTGTTTAAACTTTAAAACGTTAAAGAAATCTTAATTTTTGTGTAACGTTTTGTTTATTTTTGCGTCTATATAGAAAGGACATTTAAGTTTAGATGAAAAATCTTCGTAAAATCATAGCATTATTCATATTTATACTTGTTGCAGGCATCTTTGTTACTGTAATAACTATAAATACTTCGTTGAATAATACTGAAGTTCATCAAGAAACTGTTAAGTTCCAAAAAGATACTATATCGCTTCTTAAAGCTGAAAAGAAAAGAGTTTAAGGTTCTTACTATTTAGTTTTATCAATTTACCTTTTTTTATTCTCACTTCTACCCTATTTATATTTTTTACTTATGTTCCTTTTTAGGATGAATGAATTAAAAAATAATACTTACTTCTTATTTTCAAATTTTTTATTTTATCTTATTTATTCGAATTTTCATCAATCTTAAAAATATTCTTTTTTTAGAATTTTAACAGTTATCAACATTCTATATTATAATTATTTTTCTTTTATAAATTTTTAAAAAACAATGATGTTTATAATAGTATGTGAATAGCTACTATAAAATTATTACATTTTATGATAGTTTGTGAGTTATTAAAAAAGACTGACAACTTATGAGTTTTTAAATGGTTAAAAATCAACTTGAAAATAGAGTTATTAACAAAACTTATAAACAGTAGTTAACCTAAAATTCTTAACAGTTAACAAACCTAGTTATGTAAATAAATTGTAAATTTTATGTTGATAAACTTTTATTAAAAACTCATAATAAAATTTGCATATATGAACATAGAGCGTGTATTGTAATAATAATTAAAACTGGCAAATAAACTTACGAGTTTCTTGTTACAACTTCTTAACATTCTCTTAAAATGGTAATAAGTTAAAAATTAAAGAGTTATTAAAAATGTATAAATTAGTATTGTTTATAACTGTTGATAACCGTTAATTTCTATACTTTTGTAAATCTAACTACGTAATTACGAATAGAATGAAGCAATCTTTTGTTTAATAACTAGATTATTTTAAAAATTTATAATTACACTAAAATTATATTATGACAATTGCCATTGGAAACGATCATGCAGGAACTGAATACAAGTTCGAAATTATAAAACATTTAGAGAATAAAGGATATAAAGTTATCAATTTTGGAACGGATACAAACGATTCTATGGATTATCCTGATGCCATTCATCCAACAGCAAACTGTGTAGAAACTGGTAAAGCTGAATTTGGTATTATTCTTTGTGGTTCTGGAAATGGTGCACAAATGACTGCTAATAAACATCAAGGAATAAGAGCTGCTTTATGTTGGAATAATGAATTGGTTGCATTAACAAGACAACATAACAACTCAAATATGTTAACGATTCCTGCACGTTTTGTGTCTTTACAACAAGCTATTGGTTTTGTAGATATTTTTTTAACTACAGAATTTGAAGGTGGAAGACATGGAACAAGAGTTGATAAAATTTCTTGTTAAACTTTCTGTCACCCTGAATTTATTTCAGGGTCTTATTTTATAACTATTTCACTCAAAATGACAACACTTTAATTTATATTGATAAAAGTGTTGTCATTTTGAGATATTTCGCTGTTTTTAGCAAAATAATATCAAGAACTTCTAGAATTTAAAAATATGACTTTCCAAACAAAAACCTTCCAAGAATTAACAACTTCAGAACTCTATCAAATTCTACAACTTAGAGCAGAAGTTTTTGTGGTGGAGCAAGATTGTGTGTATCAAGATATAGATTTTAAAGACCAAAAAGCGTTACATATTTTTGTTTTTAAGAATGATAAAGTAGTTGCGTACACACGTATTTTTAAACCAGGAGATTATTTTGAAAATGCAAGTATTGGTAGAGTAGTAGTTGCAGCTTCTGAACGAAAATTTGGTTATGGACATGAAATTATGAAAGCATCAATTATTGCTATAAAAAATAATTTTAAAGTTGATGAAATTACAATTTCTGCTCAAAAATATTTAAAGAAATTTTACGAAACACATCAATTTAAACAAGTAGGAGAGGAGTATTTAGAAGATGGCATTCCACATATTAGAATGGATAAAAAATAATAATTTATGAATACTAAAGTAAAATATGTGGTAATTATTATTGCATTTTCAGCAATTATATTTTCTCTATATACTATTATAAATGGCGAAAGATCCTTCGATTCTTTTAGCGGAATTGTTGCTGGTTTTAGTTTATTAATTGCATTGTATATTCAGAAAAATTATAAGAAAGAATCGTAAAAATTAGCAACCTCTTTTACTTCACTAACTTCTAAATTATTTAATTTAATCTCGCCAATTCTAACACGAATTAAACGTAAAGTTGGGAAACCAACAGCAGCTGTCATTTTACGAACTTGTCTAAATTTTCCTTCTTTTATAATGATGGAAACCCAGCTTGTTGGGCCATGTCTTTCGTCTCTTATTTTTTGGCTTCTTAAAGGAAATTTAGGATCATCGATTAAAAAAGCTTTACCAGGTTTTGTGATGTATTTTTTACCATCAAAACCAATTTCTACGCCTGTTTTTAATTTTTCTACAGCTTCTTGTGTTATAATTCCATCAACTTGAACATAATATTCTTTTTCGTATTTATTACTTCTAATTTCATGGGATACTTTTCCATCAGTGGTTAAAAAAAGCAACCCTTCAGAAGCTACATCTAAACGTCCAATTGCCATAGTTCCTTCAGGAAAATCGTATAAATCTCCTAATAATTTCTTTTTTCTCTTTGCAGGATTTACAAATTGAGAAATCATTCCCCAAGGTTTATGAATTATAAAATGTTGGTGTTTTTTTATCAAACTAAAGTATTTTTATGGAAACAGAAAATGTAATTATTCCGTTTAAAACACTCATGTTTTTTTCCGAAAATTTTTGGTTGGTGTAAGAAGTATAGTGTGTAATTGGCTCTATACAAACCATATTATTAACCTCTGTCCAAAGCATAAAATTATCGAAACCTTTTGTAGTAAATTCTAAATCTTTTTTATCAATATTTTTTAAGGTGATTTTATCGGTTTCTAAAACTGGAAACGCATTAGAACCTGCTGTTAAAACATTCTCTAAACTATATTCTTTATTGCTTGTAGTAAAAGTTTCTTTACCAGTATCTGATAATAAAAAAGCAGGATGATAGCCTAACATAAAAGGCATTTCTTCTTCAGATGTTATGGTAAATTCAATTTTTAAAATACCATTTTCTAAACTAAAACTTTTTTCAAAAGAAAAATCAAAAGGCCAAAAAAGGAATTCTTCAGACGATTTTGCTGGAAATTTACTATTCTTAATCTTGGTGTTTTTCTCATATTTTTTGATGAAACTAGCAGTATTTTCATCCGAAGAAATTACAGCATAGTTCATTTCACGAAGCAAACCATGTTGATCTTGAATAGCATCGCCATTTTTGGTATGAACTACATAGTTATTTTTATCAGTTGGCCCAATTACAGGAAACATTTCATCATCTGCTTTTCGCCAACCTTTATTGCCTTTTTGATGAATATATTCTTGGTTTTCTTTTTTAAAACTGATTAATTCGCCTTTTTCAATAGTTACTTTCGACTTTTTATCAGCAGAAATTAGTGTAATTTTATTCATTTTTTATGTGATTGTAATATTTTATCAAAAATATAAAGACATTGTCTATATATTATAAATCTTTATTTTTTTCGTACAAATTAGTAATATCTTCAATATCCTTTAAAGTGTTGTTTCCTTCTTCATTTTCTAAAACCCAAGATTCAACCAAAATTAAACTTGTTGCATTACAAGCTTGCAAACCATAAGAATAAGGTCTTATTCCCAAAGTATGTGTAAAATTAATATCGAACAAACAATTGTTTTTTAATCCTTTATTATCTAGTATTTTATAAGTAGCATCAATAGCAATACCAGGTAACTTTAGGGTTGCTTTTTTGTTATTTATAGTTATATTCTCATTATTTATAGCCAATTTTTTTGCTTCTTTAAGACTAGCAAATTTTGCTTTTGCATACGTTATAGAACCGTTTTTAAGTAAAGATTGAAATGGATAATCAGCTACTGTTATTTTTTTTTGACCACCACAATTTACAAACATTTTATAAGTTTCAATCTTTTCTTTTCCGTCTTTAGATGTTACAGATAAAACTGTTTTATTAGAGTTTGGAGTATTCTTGTCTATAGTAACTTTGCCTGTAATTAACTCTATACAATTAGCATCATAAAGCGCTAAAAGTATATTTGCAGATTGTAAAGGTAAAGCTGCAATAACATTCATTAAAAAAGGCATTATTTTTTTATTTAGTACTAAATGATCTTCTGCAGAAAGTAATTCTGAATGGTAATTTAATCCATACATTAAATCATCTAAAGTTTCCATCCAATTGATGGGTTTATCGTTTTCAACAGAATCTTTGGCTTTTGTTAATTCAGATTTCATCCCTTTAAAAGAATCTACATAGGTATGTTTTTTTGCCATTAAACTTATAAAATCTAAAAAAGTAAAATTTTTATTTTCAAGATTTTTAACAACATCTAATTTTTTATCTTCTTTAAAGGCTTTAATTAATGCAGGTTTACAGAGTATTTCAAAAAACTCTTCTAAATTTATAAAACCTTTTTTGTTGATTAAATTAAGAATTTGTTCCTTATTAAAATGACGATAAATTTCTCTAACAGGTTTTTTCTGTTCATATTGAAGATGAGGAAGCCAACCTTCTGCAGAATGTAAAAAGATTTTAAATTTTGTGGCTTTTTTATTTTTTATGAATTTTAAAATTCCTTTTTCTTTCACAAATTTTCCATGACGATGTGCAAGTGAACTTACAACATCAAAAGCACTTAAAGAAGCACCAAGAATGCCAATTGGATAATTATAAAATTCATTCTTTTTAGGAATTAATTTATGGATAGGCCAAGGAGAAGCAAAATATTTTTTTGTTGGAATGTCTTTTTCTTTAAATTGATGACCATTGGCAATCACAACCGAAGAAAATTTTCTCTTTATTTGATGAATGTCTGTAACTTCTACTTCACTTTTCTTTATAAATTTAATATCAATTACTTCGTTATTTTTAAATTCAATAATTTGGATTCCAATAGCTTTTAAAGCAGCTAAAAGTTGTTTGTATTGTTCTTGAAAATAGTAACCTAAGGCAATTCTACTGTAAACTTTAGCATCACTAATTGGTAATTCTTTTACATTTATTTCTTCTAAAAACTCAGGTTTTTGCTTTCTTAACCAATTACCAAAAGTTTCTTGTAATTCAGGAATTTCATCAGAAGAAATATTCGCCAAATTATAAATATCTGTAGTTTCTGGATTATAAGGCATTCCCATACCAGAATTTTTTTCTTTTTCGAAAATGGTAATACTATTTATTTTTGAACCAATTTTATTTTTATGGGTTAATATATTCTTTAATAGATATATAGCTGTAGGTCCACTCCCAATAATTGCAATATTATTAAGATTTTTCATTTTTTTCTTTCAAATACAATTTGTTTATAAATGTACAAAATTGAAACTAATTTATTAGGAAAATTAACCTAGTTTTTTGTAACTTGTGCAACCGAATTTAATAGATTTTTAGACAAAAATATGGCAGTAAATAAAGAAAAAGAAGCAAAACTTAAAGCATTACAACTTACACTAGATAAGCTAGATAAAACGTATGGTAAAGGTTCTGTTATGAAGTTAGGAGATGTAGTTACTGAAGATATAGATGCAATTTCATCTGGTTCTTTAGGATTAGATTTAGCTTTAGGCGTTGGTGGTTATCCAAGAGGTAGAGTTATTGAAATTTATGGACCAGAATCTTCTGGTAAAACAACCTTAACTTTGCACGCAATTGCAGAAGCTCAAAAAGCTGGAGGAATTGCAGCATTTATTGATGCAGAACACGCATTCGATAAATTTTACGCACAAAATTTAGGAGTTGATATCGATAATTTAATTATTTCTCAACCAGATCATGGAGAGCAAGCTTTGGAAATTGCAGAAAACTTAATACGTTCTGGTGCAATTGATATTGTTGTAATTGATTCTGTTGCAGCATTAACACCAAAAGCAGAAATTGAAGGTGAAATGGGAGATTCTAAAATGGGTCTTCATGCACGTTTAATGTCTCAAGCTTTGCGTAAATTAACAGGTACAATTTCTAAAACAAAATGTACAGTTATTTTCATTAACCAATTAAGAGAAAAAATTGGTGTAATGTTTGGAAATCCAGAAACTACAACTGGTGGAAATGCATTAAAGTTTTACGCTTCTGTACGTTTAGATATTAGAAGAAGAACACAAATTAAAGATGGAGACAGAGTTATTGGAAACAGTACCAAAGTTAAAGTTGTAAAAAATAAAGTAGCACCACCTTTTCAAGTTGCAGAATTTGATATTATGTATGGAGAAGGAATTTCTAAAGTTGGAGAAATTTTAGATATTGGTGTAGAATTAGGTATTGTTAAGAAAAGTGGATCTTGGTTCAGTTATGGTGAAACCAAACTTGGGCAAGGTAGAGATTCTGTGAAAGCATTAATCAAAGACAACCACGAATTAGCAGAAGAGCTTGAAGGTAAAATTAAATTTGCTATTGAAAACCAAGAATAAGTATTATTAAAAGTTCTAACTATTATTAAAACTGCTGTAGAAGTAATCAATCTGTAGCAGTTTTTTTTATTTATAATGATGATTGAAATATCAGAAAATATAAAACTAACACCTATTTTAAGCAACAATTCTGAAACGCTTTTTAGGTTGATGAAAGAAATTTATCCATTGGCTTACAGTCACTTTTGGAACGATAATGGAGATTGGTATCTAAATTCTCAATATTCAAAAGAGAATATCTTAAAAGAACTTTTACAACAAAATACAGCTTATTATTTTATCATTTTTAAAGATGAAATTGTTGGTAATTTTAGAATTATTTGGGATGATAAACTATCTAATTTATCCGAAGAAAAACAAGTAAAATTGCATCGAATTTACTTGCATCCAAAAACACAAGGTCAAGGAATAGGCAAACAATTAATAATTTGGTTAGAACAAAAAGCCAAACAAAAAGACTATAAAATTATTTGGTTAGATGCTATGGATGCTCAACCTCAAGCATTTCAATTTTATAAAAAATTAGGTTATAATTATCATTCTCACGTATTTTTACCTTTCGATTTAATGCATGATGAGGTTCGAAAAATGAGTCAACTTTATAAAATTATAAAGTAAATTATTCTTTAAAAACATTTTTCTCTTTGGGGAATTAAAGGAGTTTTTAAACTCCTGTACTTCCAAAACCTCCAGAACCACGTTCAGTTTCGCTTAAAACAGTAACTTCTTGCCAATTTACACGTTCGTGTTTTGCAATAATTAGTTGCGCAATTCTTTCACCATCATTGATCACAAAAGCATCGTTAGATAAGTTTACTAAAATTACACCAATTTCTCCACGATAATCTGCATCTACAGTTCCAGGAGCATTTAAAACAGTAATTCCGTTTTTGGCAGCCAAACCACTTCTTGGTCTTACTTGAGCTTCAAAACCAATTGGTAAAGCTATAAATAAGCCAGTTTTTACAATAGTTCTTTCTAAAGGTTTTAATGTGATGCTCTCCTCAATATTTGCTCTTAAATCCATTCCTGCAGCTCCTTCAGTTTCATAATTAGGAGTTGCGTGTTTTGATTTGTTGATGATTTGTACGTTCATTATTTTATATTATATAAAAATTCAATTACTTCTAAAAATTCTGCTTTCCAAAAAGCTTCTGTATGTTTTCCATCAGCAACTATTTTAGTTTTAATATTCTCTGCAGGAAAACCTAATTCTACTAATAATTTTCCCATATTTTCTGTATCAGGAACCATAGAATCTCCTTCTTTTTCACCTACTAAAAAGTAAATTTTTGTGTTTTGCTGATTCCCATTTTCTTTTGCAAAATCATTTATTTTATCAGAAGAAAACCAAAAAGAAGTTGATAATGCTCCAATTTTACCAAATACTTCAGGATATTTTAAACCACCATAAAACGAAATTAAACCTCCTAAAGAACTTCCAATAAGAGCAGTATTTTCAGGAGTTGTTAGTGTTTTGTAGTTTTTATCTATGTAAGGTTTCAATTCGTTTGCCAAAAAATCGATATAAATATCACCTTTTCCTCCACCATATTTTTCGTTTTTATAGGGTGTATATTCTTCAATTCTTTTTTCGCCACCATTTTCTACAGCTACAACAATAAAACCTTCTCCTGTTTTTTCGTAAAGTGCATTTAAAGTGCCATCAACATCCCATTCACCAACAAAAGAAGTTGCATCATCAAACAAATTTTGAGCATCGTGCATGTAAATTACAGGATATCTTTCTGCTGAAGACTCATAATTTGGTGGTAAATACAACCAAACCTTATGTGAAATATCATTCAAGTTTTCAATTACAAATTCTTTTTTTAAGATTGAAACGTTTGCAGATTTTGTAGAAACTTTTTGTTCGGTTTTTGGGGGTAAATCTTCTTGTTTTTCAATCTTCTTCTTACAAGAAATCATCAAAACTAAAAAAGAGAATATAAGAATATTGGTTATTTTCATAAGATAAGATTGATTTGCAACAAATATAATAAATCAGCCAAGTTTTCATCAAAAGATAATAGTTTTCTTACTTTTGAGGTCAAAATAGAAAGAACATGAATAAACATCAAAAAATTGCCGTTTTTGGAGGTGGAAGTTGGGCAACTGCGATTGTTAAAATGCTGATAGAGAATTTAGAAACTGTAGGTTGGTACATGCGAAATGAGCAAACTATTGCCCATATTAAAGAAAATGATCACAATCCAAAATATTTAAGATCTGCAGAATTAGATGCCAGTCGTTTAGATTTGTCTAGTGATATAAATTATATGGTTGCTAAATATGATGTATTAATATTTGCAATTCCATCTGCTTTTTTAACAGGCGAATTATCAAAATTAAAAGAATCATTAGAAAGTAAAACCATTTTTTCTGCAATTAAAGGGATTGTGCCTGAAACAGGTTTAATTGTTGGCGAACATTTTAACAAACAATACAATATTCCTTTATCAAATATTGGTGTAATTACAGGACCTTGTCATGCAGAAGAGGTTGCAATGGAGCGTTTATCTTACTTAACAATTGCTTGCCAAGATGAAGGTGTTGCCAAAAAAATGGCAGAAGCTTTGCAAAGTTGGTACATCAATGTAAAAACTACAGACGATATTATTGGAACAGAATATGCAGCAGTTTTAAAGAATATTTATGCTGTTGCTGCTGGGATTGCTCATGGGTTGGGTTATGGAGATAATTTTCAATCGGTTTTGATGAGCAACGCTATTCGCGAAATGAAACGTTTCATTAAAAAAGTACATAAAATGAAACGTAATATTAACGATTCTGCTTATTTGGGTGATTTGTTAGTTACAGGATATTCTACGTTTAGTAGAAATAGAATGTTTGGTAATATGATTGGAAAAGGCTACACTGTAAAATCTGCACAACATGAAATGAGCATGATTGCAGAAGGTTATTATGCTACTAAAAGTGCGTATAAAATTAAAGTAGATAAAGGTACAAAAACACCTATTATTGATGCTGTTTATAACATTTTATATGATGATAAAGACCCTAAAAAAGAATTTAAAAAGTTAACTAATAAATTAGATTAATTGTTTAATTTTGAACAATTATTTATAATTTTAAACTTTATCAATGAAAACCATACAAGAAGTTGTAGAAAGTACCATTAGAAAAACACCTTTTATAGAAGAAGCTTTAAATGAAAAATTGATTAATGTTTCTTCTTTAGCACGAATTATTTTACCAGAAGTTTCTGCAAGTTTAAAGAAAGATGTAAAAGTTGGAGCTGTAATGATGGCAATTAACAGGCTTTCGCCTGCAAGCGAACTTCGCATTAGAAAAAATATAAAACGTTTGGCATTAGATTTAGGAAACGTAATTGTACGTTCTGATTTGTGCGATTTTACGTTTAAAAATACCACTTCTTTACTAAAAGAAGTGGCTAAAATATTAAACAAATCTTCTGAAAGTCAAGACTATTTTTTAACGGTTTCTCAAGGAATTTTTGAAACGAATATTGTTACTAGTAAAAATTTAAGACCTTTTGTAGAAGAAATATTCGAGAACGAAACCCTAACACATAATATGTTAGATTTGGCTTCTATCACCATAAAATTACCAAAAGAGAATTTAGAACAATCTGGTATTTATTACTTTATTTTAAAGCAATTAGCTTGGGCAGATATTCCTTTGCAAGAAATTATTTCTACTACGAATGAAATGACAATTGTTGTAAAAGAAGCAGACATCAACCAAACATTTGCCATTTTAATGGATATGAAATTGAGTTAATTAATGGCGAAACAAGATCCTTATGCAGCATTAAGAATAAAGGAATTCAACATTTTTTTATTCGTACGTTTTTTACTCGTTTTTGGTTGGTCTATGCAATTTATTGTCATTGAATGGCAAGTATATTCCATTACAAAAGATCCACTTTCTTTAGGTATTATTGGTTTAATGGAAATTATTCCAGCATTTTCTATGGCATTATTTGCTGGTCATATTGTAGATCAAAGAGAAAAGAGAAATTTATTAGCATTGTGTACAGGTGCTTTTTCGTTGATAAGTTTAGGCTTATTTTTCTTAACAACAGATTCAGTTATCAACAGTTGGTCAACAAATTCGGTATTATACTCTATTTATGGTTTGGTTTTTTTCGGTGGATTTTTACGTTCATTTTTCGGACCCACAATTTTTTCTTTAGTGGCATTGTTAGTTCCTAAAAAAATATATCACAATGCTGCAACTTGGAGCACAAGTACCTGGAAAACTGCCTCTGTTTCTGGAGCGCTTTTTGGAGGTTTTTTTATTGGTTGGATTGGTGTTGATACAACACTTTCTATCGTTTTTATTTTAGTAACACTTTCATTTATTACACTATTTCAAATTAAGAAAAAACCTATTTTAAACAAAAAAATAGGGGAACCAGTTGCAGAAAGTTTAAAAGCGGGTGTAAAATTCGTTTTTCAAAATAAAGCAATTTTAGGAACTTTAACATTGGATATGATTGCTGTTCTTTTTGGTGGAACAGTGGCAATTTTATCAGTATTTGCACAAGATATTTTAAAAGTTGGGCCAGAAGGTTTTGGACTTTTAAACGCATCAATTTCTATGGGAAGTATTGTTACGATGTTATTAACAACTTATATTCCTATCAACCAAAATACGGGTAGAAAAATGTTGATTTCTGTCTTTATTTTTGGGTTGAGTATTATCGCTTTTGGCTTGTCATCTATCTTTTGGTTAAGTTTGTTAGCGTTGTTTATAAGTGGAGCTGCAGATGGAATTTCGATGGTAATTCGTCAAACAATTTTGCAAATAAAAACGCCAGATGATATGAGAGGTAGAGTTTCTTCTGTAAACTCTATGTTTGTTGGTTCATCAAACGAATTAGGTGCTTTTGAAAGTGGTTTAGCAGCAAAAATTTTAGGCCCAGTTGCAGCTGTAATTTTTGGTGGAACTATGACTTTAATTACTGTTGTAACTACAGGAATTGTAAGCCCAACAATTAGAAACTTAGATTTAACTGAAGATATTTTAGAGAACGAAAAGGAAGAATAAAAATTAAAAAAAAATCGTGAATTTAATGCAGTTATTATCTACATTAAATTCACGATTTATACTTCTGTATAATTATTGGATTCCTATTCAGGAATCGTTCTAAAATTGCCTAATAATAAGGTCCAGTCATAATCTTTAAACTCTAAATCTTTTGGCTTTTCTGGAGTAATTTTATAATCAACTAAAATTTGTCTTGCTCCACAAAGTCCGCCAAAATCTGCTCTAAACCAAGAAAATAATGCTACAGATGTTGCAGTTTTAGTTTCTGCATTATAGGTAGTTTGTTCTTTCATGTATTCAGTTGCCATAAAATTGAGTTCCTTATCTAAATTTTCTGCAGAAAACAACGCAACTGGAGGACAACTTTTTGCACCACAATTCAATGCAAAATGAATTCTCCATTCTAAATCGCCATCTATACGTAATTTACGTTCCCATTTTGGTCTGAAATATTTACGCAAATAACCCCAACTAATTTTTACACGAGATTTACGCATAATATCGTGTTCAATATCATCAAAAGACAAGGTTTCACCAGCTATTTTTACGCGTTCTTTTTTAAAGAAAGCACCTCTATCTTCATATTCTTTTGGGTTTTCCGTTAAAGAAACTTGTATAAATGAGTTGTAAATATTCAACCAAAAAGCTAGTTTTTTAGTGTCTGTATCCAACTCTGCAACCAAATCTTCTAAAGTACTCTCTGCTAAAAGATTCACTTGTTTTTCATAAGATTTTTTTGCCATAATATTTTGAAGTAAATCTTGAGCAACTTCACTATAATTTACCTTATTTTGTGCATTGATTTGAAATGCGGATAAAAAAAAGACTCCTAATAAAAACTGTTTCATATAATATTCCGTAAATTTAGTATGATGTTAAGTATAATTATTCCTGTTTATAATGAGCAAGAAAACCTTTCAAAAAGGTTGTCGTTTTTATCTGAACAAGCTAACAAATTTCCTATAGAAATTATTGTTTCTAATTCGCCAGATTCTACAGACGATAGTAATTTAATTTGTGAACATTATAGTAAAGTTACTCATTTTGTTGCCAATAAAAAAGGAAGAGCTTCTCAAATGAACTTTGGTGTATCAAAAGCAAAAGGCGACGTATTTTTATTTTTACATGCAGATGTAATTTTACCAAACGACTTTTATCAACAAATAATAGTTGCCATAAAAAAAGGGAATAAAGCAGGTTTTTTTGCTTATAAATTTGATAAAAAATCTGCACTTTTAAATTTTAATAGCAGGTTTACTACAAAAGATGGCTTATTTTCTGGAGGTGGAGATCAATGTCAATTTTTTACAAAAGAGACTTTTACTGCACTTAAGGGTTTTAATGAAGAGTACTGTATTATGGAAGATTTTGAAATGATAGACAAAGTCAGAAAGCAAAAAATTCCTTTTAAAATTATACAATCTAAAGCGATTGTAAGTGCAAGAAAATACGATACAAATTCTTGGATAAAAGTAAATTTAATTAATGGATATGTTTTTTTACAGTATAAGTTTGGTGTGCACCCAACAAAGTTGAGAAAAACATACAAATCACTTTTAAGAGAGTGTGTATAAAAAAAAGCTGTCTAAAAAATAAATTTATTGTCATGCTGAACTTGTTTCAGCATGACAAGATTTAATATTTTTTAGACAGCTTAGTTCTGTTTTTTATGATTATTTTAAAGAAGTAATTATTTTAACCGTAATTTTTTTACCAGTTTCTTCTCCTTCTTCATCTAAATCCTCTATTTCTTGATTTTTCCAAGTAAGTGTAAATTTCTTACCGATAAAAGTATCATCATATAAGTCTATTTCAATTTCATCATCAGTATCGTAAAATAAATGTTCTTTATTTTTATCGTCTACAAATTTGAATAAATCATCATCTGTGATTCCTTTAAAAGTAGCTACTAATTTATTTTCTTGAAATATTACTTTTTTTGCCGAAAAAGATATGGCAATTAACAGCACTAAAGCTGCACTATATATTGTTTTCATAATTTATTGTTTTTAGATTGTTTATTATAATTCTGATAAAGTTCCCTTTTCCCAAAAAGAAACTATGTTCTGAAGTTGAATTACAATATGTTCATAAGCCAAAAATTAATAAATTAAGCAGTTCAAATGTACATTATTTTTCAATTGATAATACAAATCAATTTAAATTTTCGTTTTAAATAGTGTTAAATTTTATATTTTCTAAAATTGATGTAAATTCTTTGGAAATCAGCTGATTAAAATTTTATGATTTTAAAAAAATCTACTCAAAAGTGGTTGCTGTTTTTAGTTTTTCTTCTAGTTCTTTTTGATGTTTTTCAACAGTTTTATCATCCCAAGAAAAATATTTTTGAAATTCACTAAAAACTAGTTTTTTATAGACTTTTATGCTGTTTGCATCAAAGAATAAACGACCTGTTCTTCGCATAAAAAAGTCTGTTGGAGTGCAAGCCATTTCATGATGAATTGTAAACCAAACTTCTGCAATAATCATTTTTTCTTGCATATTATCGTGCATTAAATCATCGAATTTTTGCAAGATAATATCCGTTTGTTTTCCATAATTATGCACTAAATATTCTGCATCTTTTTCATCAAAATCTACTTCTGCAATTCTGTTGTGAATGGCATCTATATAACTTCTTACTTCAGATGAATTTTTGAATGTTCCCCCAGAAAGTATAATCTCTTTGGTTTTTATTTCATCAAATTCCTTTTCAAATCTGCGTTCGTATTTTTTACCAACTAAATCTACAATGCGTTCTGCCATTTTTCTGTAGCCAGTTAATTTTCCACCAGCAATAGAAATTAGCTCTGTATCAGAAACAAAAATTTCATCTTTTCTTGATAATTCTGATGCCGATTTTCCTTCTTCATGAATTAAAGGACGCAAACCAGCCCAAGAACTTTGCACATCATCCAAAGAAATATGAATGTCTGGAAACATATTATTCACTGCTGATATTAAATAGGTTGCATCAACCAAATTAGCTTCTACGTGGTCTTTATCTTTTTGATAATTGGTGTCAGTTGTTCCAAAATAGGTAACTCGTCCACGAGGAATTGCAAACATCATTCTTCCATCTGGCACATCAAAATAAACAGATTGTTTTATGGGCAATTTTTCGTGAGCAACTACTAAATGAACTCCTTTTGTTAAGTGCAAACGCTTCCCAATTTTTGAATGGTTTATTTGACGCAATTCGTCTACCCAAGGTCCTGCAGCATTTACTACATATTTAGCATTTATGGCAAATTTATCACCAGAAATAGTATCTTTTACTTTTGCACCAACAACTCTATCTTCTTTATAAATAAACTCTGTAGCTTCTGTATAACTAAGGATTTTCGCACCATAATCTAAGGCTGTTTTTAAGACTTCAATTGTTAAACGAGCATCATCTGTTCTATATTCTGCGTAATAACCAGCACCATTTAAAATGTTTTCTGGCAATAAAGGTTCTTGTTGTAAAGCTTCCTCTTTATCTAACATTTTACGTTTGTCTTCTCCTTCTACAGATGCCAAAATATCGTATACTTTTAAGCCAATTGATGTTAACCAAGAACCGTAAGTTCCTCCATCAATTAAAGGTAAAATCATTTTTTCTGGAACCACTAAATGTGGTGCTAATTTGTGCACAATTGCTCTTTCTGTACCTACTTCTTTTACCAGCCAAAAATCGAATTGCTTTAAATAACGCAAACCTCCATGAATTAACTTTGTGGATTTGCTTGAAGTTCCTGAGGCAAAATCGTTTTTTTCAATCAAAGCAACTTTCATGCCTCTAGAAGCTGCGTCTAAAGCGATTCCTGCACCAGTAATTCCACCACCAATAATTAGCAAATCAAATTCGGTAGTTTGTAAATCTGTGGCTATTTTTTGCCTGTTGAAGTATGAAAATTTGTTCATTGTAAATTTTATTTTTATGAAATATTTGCCTAAAAAAGAATTGATACTAAATTACAAAAAAGAAAACTGCAAAAAATACATTTTATTAAATTTTTCCCTAAAATTGCTTTTAAATTTTATTTGTACATCATTTTCTTTACTTTTATAAAAAATAAAGAAATGGCATTTTTAGATTTATATTCTAGTGGAAAGCATAAACAAGAAATCGGACATTTTGCAAACATTGTAAAAATTGCAAAAGCAGATGGTACTATTACTGATGGTGAAAGAGCTTTATTAGCGAAAGCAGGAGAAAGGCTAAATATTACAATAGAGGAATTTACGATTATTTTTAACAATCCAGAAAAATTTCCAACAAACTCACCCATTAGTTATGATGATCGAATAGAGCGTTTATTTCGTTTATCTAAAATGGTTTTGGCAAGTGGAGAAGCAAAATTGGTAGAAATTAATTTATTGCAAAAAATAGCAATTCGTTTAAATTTTAAATCAGATAACACAGAAAAAATTTGTAAAAAAGCAATAGATTTGGTCTTAAATAATAGTGATTTAGATAATTTTATTACTGAAATTAAGAAAGTTGATCAGGAGTAATTTTATTCAAAACTTTGTACTAGTTAACTTTTATTAAATTTTAAATATTTTATTGAAACCAATTCACAATATTGATAAATGGTTTTCTTGGATGGACGAACTCGCTGAGCAAAACTATGTAGTTATTGATGATTTTATAGATAACAATCTTTATAAAGAAATTAAAAAATTCCTTTTTGATAAATTAGATGCTTTTGACCAAGCAGGAATAGGTGCTCTTGATCAAAATATCATAAAAAAAACAATTCGTGGAGACAAAACGTATTGGTTAAATAAAGAACGAGATTCTGAAATTAAAGATTTTTGGGAATTATTAGCCGAAACTAAAAGCACGCTAAATAGATATTGTTATTTAAGTTTATCTGGAGACGAATTTCATCTGGCTCATTATCCTTCTGGAGGATATTATGCAAGACATTTAGATCAATTTGATGGACGAAATAACAGAATGATTTCCATGATTATTTACCTCAATGAAAATTGGGAACCAGGAAATGGTGGTCAATTAGAAATTTTGGATAAAAACAGAGAATTACAATTAGTAGATCCTATTGCAAAACGTTGTGTTTTATTTAAAAGTGATAAAGTACCTCATGCTGTTTTAAAATCATTTAAAGATAGATATAGCCTAACAGGTTGGTTATTGTATCAACCAACAAGTTTGGCTCCTATATTAGGTTAAAATAGATTTTTTTGTGTTTACAATTTAAGCTGTTTTTCCAAGTGATAAAACAAACTAAAAATTATTCTAAAATATGGGTTGGTAAACCATCAATACTTTGTTGATTTTTTTCAGTCCAATATTTTTTGATGCCTTCTTTACCTTGTTCTGCAGCCCAATTATTTAAATCGTTTCTTTCGCCTTTAAATTCAAAATAAGGAATTGACATTCCACAAGAAGTTTGTGCAGAATCTATAGTAATATCAAAAATTTGACGCGTTCCTGGTGTTTCTGGAAAGAGCGAAATTAGTTCGTTCCAAGATTCATCTCCTTCTTTTATTTCTTTCCCTTTTCCATATAAGCGTAAAATATTTGGTATTTTTTCAAAAGAACAAAACATAATTGTAATGCGTTCATTTTCTAGCAAATGTGCAGCAGTTTCATTACCACTTCCTGTAACATTTAACCATAAAACTCGGTTTTCAGAAAGCACTCTAAAAGAATCCATTCCTTTTGGCGATAAATTTATTCTTCCAGAATTTGGAGCAGTAGCTACAAAGAATATTTTTTGTGCATCTATAAATTTATGAAGTTTTGAGGTGATTTTTGTGTAAAATTTCGACATTTTTTATGAATTAAAACTATCTAAAAACTCTTTTTTAAATTTCTGCCCTAAAGGTATTTTATTTGAATTAATTTTTACTAAATTTCCTTCAATATAATCTACCTTTTTCTTATTGATAATAAAAGATTTATGCACTTGCACAAAGATAGATTTTGGCAAAGAAGCATTCATTTGTTTTAAAGTTTTATAGGTAATTAAAAAATTATCTTTTAAATGTACTTTAATATAATCGCCTAAACCTTCTACAAAATATATATTGTCAAATTTTATCTGATGTAATTTTTTATCTGATTTTATAATGATATTTTCAATTTTATCATGTTGTAAGTCCTTAACTTTTGACACTGCTTTTACAAAACGTTCAAACGAAAAAGGTTTTAGCAAATAATCTGTTGCTTCAAGTTCAAACCCTTCTAAAGCATACTCTGAATAAGCAGTAGTGAAAATTACTTTTGGCGAATTTTGCAATGATTTATAGAAAGAAATCCCTGAAAGATGAGGCATATTAATATCTAAAAAAAGTAAATCTACAGTGTTCGTTTTTAGAAAATCGAGTGCTTCAATAGCATTGTTGCAAATGTGTAGCAACTCTAAATAATCGATCTTACTTACAAACGATTTTAAAACATTTTGAGAAGATGGTTCATCATCAATAATTACACAGCGAATCTTCATTTTTATAAATTAATTTTTAGGTTTACAGTAAAAATATTTTCTTTTTCTTCAATTGAAAATTGATGTTTATCAAGATATACAATTGCTAAGTTCTTTTGAATATTTTTAAGACCAATTCCTTTATTGTTATCAGAATCAGGATTTATAATTTCTTTATAATTATTTATAATCGTGAAGTTTAAATTCTGATTTTCAGTTTTTAGTTGGATGTCTATAAAAGGATTTTTGACACCACTTTTTAAACCATGTTTAAAACTATTTTCTAACAAGGGCAACAATAACATTGGGTAGATTTCCAGATCCTCATCAATACTATAATCAAACTTAATAGTAGAATTTTTTATATGTCTGTTTTTCTCAAATTCAATATAGTTTTTGAGCAACTCAATTTCTTTTTCTACGGATATTTTACCAGCATCAATATCATAAATTACATACCTCAAAATATCGGATAATTGTAAAATTGCATCGGTAATCTGGTGTTTTTTATCAATAGCAAGTGAGTATAAAACGTTTAAAGAATTAAATAAAAAATGCGGATTAATTTGCCCTTTTAAATAATACAATTGATTTTCAATTAGTTGATTTTGAGTTTTTAACGTTTTATTTTCATGTCGATTTAAAGAAATCCAATCTTCAGCAAGTTTAATTAAAGCACTAAGAATAAAAAAGATAGAAAAGATAAAATATATTTCTAACGGATTGTGATATGATATAAAGAAATAATCTTTGAAAAAACTAGTAACAACTAAATTAAAGAACCACGTATTTATTTGAACAAATAGAAAAAGATTCGTAATAAAAAACACACAAAATAAAACGTATTTTTCTTTTTTAAGAAAATTTGGAATTAGTAAATAAAGGTTGAGAGAAATAGGAATAATTAGCGTAAAAATAAAGCTTGAAGTATAAATATAATCAATTTTTGAAGGTGCTGAATTCCCTGAAAAAAGAAACAATAAAATAACAAAAGAACAACTCCATAATATCATATTGAAAACAATACTATTATGTGAGTTTGTTCTTGTTAATAAGGTATTAATCTGTTTCATTTAATCTATTTAAAGTAAATTTTGTTGAAGTTTCCCATTTTTCAGAGTCATCAGAAGCCATATATTTTTGCACAAATTTTTGTAAATCTTTAGATGAAGCTGTTAACAAGTATTTATCATTTAACATACCAAATACTTCATGTTTTATTTTAATTTTCTTCTGTTCAAAAAGACTTTCTATTTTATCTTCATCTAACCATCTTATTTCGATTTCTCCGTTTTTTCTCAAATCATATTTAACTAAACTATGTGTATAAACAGAATGACTTTCTAGTAAGTTATCTATATCCTCTTGTGTATCTACTGGAATAAAATCTAAAAAAGTTTGATTGTTTATTTTAAAAGGTGTCGCAATAAATGCAACTTTCTTGTTTTTATATTCTCTTAAAAGATAGTAACTATCCTTATATTCTGCGTATAATTTTTTATCCTCTTTAGATAAACTTTTCTTGGAAATTTCTACTTCGTTATCTAAATATCCATTCACAAATTTAGGTTCCCAATTTTTTTTTGTGTTGGATAGAAACACGTTTTCAAATTTCACGACTTTCCAATTTCCTTTTTTAGAATCTATCCATTCGCCAATAAAATTCTTATCAAAAGAAATTGTTTCTTTTGTATAAAACGGATTTAATGATTTAACAACGCAGGAACTTAATAAAAGTATAAATGTGATTACTAAAAGTGTGTTTTTAATTTTCATGATGATCAAATTTAAAATTATTTGACACAAAAAAAGCAAAGTACTACAGCAAATGAAAATAATTTAGATAAACACTATGTTTTTCTCGATAACAATTAGTTTTATTAAATTAATTCCTAATTATTAAATATCAATTTACAAATTAAGATTTTATAAATTTATTACCTTTAACCAAAATAAAATTTTTATTTATGGAATATGGATTTTTATCAGTAATACCATCAATTATTGCAATCATTTTGGCCTTAAAAACCAAGCAAGTTTATATTGCGTTATTATTTGGTATTTGGTTTTCTTGGTTAATTATTGAAGGCTGGAACCCATTAACAGGAACTTTGGCAATGATTGAAGGAATGGTAAATGTGTTCCAATCTGAAGGAAATACAAGAACTATCATGTTTAGTGCTTTGGTTGGTGCTTTGTTAATATTTATTCAATTTTCTAGAGGAGTTGAGGGTTTTATCAACATTATCAACAAAAAATTAACAAAATTAGAAACCAAAAAAACAGGATATAGTAGAGTAATGGTTCAAGTTTTGGCAACTGTAACAGGGTTGTTATTATTTGTAGAAACCAGTATTTCTTCTTTAACTGTTGGTACTTTATACAGACCAATTTTCGATAAATTAAAAATACCAAGAGAAAAACTCGCTTACATTGCAGACTCAAGTTCTGCACCTTCATCTATCTTGATACCTTTTAATGCTTGGGGCGCATTTATTATGGGATTGTTACTTACACAAGGAATTGAAAAACCATTTTCTGTGATGATTGCATCCATTAAATATAATTTTTATCCACTTTTAGCAATCTTGATTTTATTCATCGTTATTTTTTCAAAAAAAGATTTTGGTTTGATGAAAAAAGCCGAAAAAAGAACCTTAGAAACAGGCGAATTAATGAACCCAAATTCAAAGCCAATGGTATCTGATGAAATTACTTCTTTTCCACCAAAAGAAGGTATTGAAGCCAAGGCATATAATATGATTGTGCCTTTATTAACCATGGTTTTTATGATGCCAATTAACCTAATCTATACAGGTTGGAGTTCCGTAAAAGAATCTACATCGTTTTTAAATCACGTTTCGCAAGCAATTGGTGAAGGTTCAGGTTCATCATCAGTTTTATATGCAGTAATTACAGCAATTTTGGTGGCAATGATTATGTATTTTATTCAAGGAATTATGAAGCCAAAAGAAGCAATCGATTTAACGTTAAAAGGAATTAGTGAGTTAATGCCTTTGGCTTTATTAATGTTATTAGCCTTTGCAATTGGTGATGCTTGTAAGGAATTAGAAACAGGAATTTACGTTGCAAACGCTACAAAAGAGTGGCTTTCTCCAGAATTATTGCCTGCTGTAGTTTTTATTATTAGTTCTTTTATTGCGTTTTCTACAGGAACTTCTTGGGGTACTTTTGCAATTATGTTGGCAATTGCAGTGCCAATGGCAAATATTCATGGAGCAGATATTACAATTGTGGTTGCTGCAACTTTAGGAGGAGGAATTTTCGGAGATCATTGTTCGCCAATTTCAGATACTTCTATAATTTCGTCAATGGCTTCTGCCAGCGATCATATAGATCATGTAAAAACACAATTGCCTTATGCTTTATTTGGTGGTGCAATAACCGTTATTTTGTATTTGATTATTGGTTTTTTAGGTTGATTTTAAGTCCCGAAAATCAAAATTTGCAGAGTTTTTTTGTTTGATAAATTATAAAAGTAAGACTGTCATTTCGAAATGAGCTTTTTTAAGCGATTGAGAAATCACATCAAGTAGAAAATATAAAATTGAGCAAAATTATGAGATTTCTCCTAAAGTCGAAATGACAAAACTGTAATTAAACATAAAAACGATTCTTTTTTCTTTGAGAACTTCGTGTTTAAGTTTTATGCTAAAATTCCTCGTTTTTTTATTTCATCAATCATTCTTAAAGAGCCTTCTTTAATCGTGTTTTCTTTGAAGATAAACGTTTTTTCAAACAACGTATTTCCTTCAAAAAAAGTAACTTGAAAACGATTGTTTAATTTGAATAATTCAGGTTGAATGAGCTCTATTTTTGCAAAAGAGTTTGCAGGTAAAACATCAATTTTTTTACGAAATAAAGAAGTTATTTTAGTGTCAGAAAAACCTTGTGTAACAATCACAACCATTTCTAAATCAACCCTTTTATTATTGATGATGTACACATTCCAATCATCTGTTTTATACAAATCATTGTATTCGTAAACCACAGCCATTTCTACGTTGGTAACTTCTGGAATTTGGATGTCTTTTTTCATAAAGTAATTAAGAAAACAACCTGTTTGTGTCTTTGTAGTTTGGTGTAATGTATCCTTTTAAACTGTTGATGATTATTAGTTTAAAAACATCTTCTTCACCATATATATCAATTAAGTTTTTAGGTTCAAAAACTAAATTTTGTAATTTTAAAAAATACAAATAACAAAACAAATCTATATTTAAATTTTGGCAAAGATACTCTTTTTCTACAGCCTCTTTTAGCAAAGGTTTTAACTTGCTTTCAATAAATCTTTCTTTAAATTTCTCAAAAACGATATCTGCGTTTTTGTAGTATTTTTTAATACCATATAAAAAAGAGGGATTAAAATAAATTAGATATTTAAAGCTCTTTTTTTGAATTAAAATAATTCTTTCTAAAGGATCTTGAGTTGTCTTTAAAATTTTATCTACATCATGTAAATATTTATCAATAATAAAACGAACTCCTTTTGTAATAAGCTCGTCTTTTGTTTTAAAGTGTTTGTAAATTGTTTTTTTTGATATTCCAAGTTGAGAAGCAAGCTCATTCATCGAAAAACGCTTGCTTCCAAACTTTATAAAGTTGGTAATAGAACATTCTAAAAGTTCTTGTTTACTAACCATTTTTTACATTATTTTAAACCTCCACCAAGAGCTTCATACAAATCTACAATAGAAACTAATTGTTGTAGTTTAGAGTCTATAACATTCAATTCTGCACTTAAAGCGCTTTGTCTAGCAGTTAACAAGTCTAAATAAGTTGCATAACCATTTTTAAGTAATTCTTCAGAATTTTGTTCTGCTTTACGTAACGCTTCAACTTCATTTTTTCTAAACTCGAATTTTTTAGTTTCAGAAGTATAGGTAAATAAAGCATTCGATACTTCGTTTCCTGCTACTAATAAAGTTTTCTTAAACTGAAGTAAAGATTGTTCTTGCTGAGCCAGAGCAACTTCTTGCTGAGTTTTTAAACTACGTTTATTAAATATAGGTTGTGTTAACCCACCAACAAGAGTAGCAAATAAAGAATTTGTATCAATTAAATTATCTAACTCTAAACTTTGGAAAC
>CAXBPL010000040.1:0-23215 GCA_963977615.1 uncultured Polaribacter sp.
GAATGGAAAAATGGAAATGGATTTCAAAAATTTTGATATTCAAGTTTTAGATGATCAGAAAAATAAAAAAACAGTTTTAAGCTGGGTAATTAATCTTTTTGTAAAAGATTCCTCAAAAAATGGAATGGTAAAAGTAGATGTTAAAGAAGTAGAGAGAAATAAATCGAAATCTATTTGGAATTATTTATGGATAAATATTGAGAAAGGGTTGCAAAAATCGTTGTTATAGTTTTTATAGAAAATAAGAAAGCCGAAGTTTAAAAACTTCGGCTTTGCTATTTTATAAATTATTGATTCTTACAAATTAGGAATCACTAATTCTTGACCTGGTTGAATTACATCTGGATTTTTTAAAATATTTCCATTTGCTTTAAAAATAGCTGTATATTTTGAAGGATTTCCATAATATTGTTTTGCTATTTTCCCTAAAGTTTCTCCTTTTTCTACTGTATGATATGCAAAAACTGAAGCATCTTCTACTTTAATATCTGCAACTAAATCAGTAGGATTATCACCACCAACTTTCTTTATTTCATCCCAAATAAGGTTTTTTTCATATTGAGTCTTAGCAGTTCCATTAATTTTTAATTTACCACCTTCTTCTTTTACATCACCATTTTGGATGTTTAATTTTTCTCCTAAATCTAATACACTTTGATATTTTGCTTTCATATTTATTTTGATTTTACTATTTGTTATCTTACTGTTTTTTCTTCATCAGTATAGTATTTTTGTTGTGTTAAATCTCCATCAACTTGGCCAGCTAATATAGCTTTTCTTCTTTCTAGATAAATTTCCTCATAATCTTGTGTGTAATGAGGAGATGTAACTACGTTTAAATCGAATTTAACAGTGGTAAATACGTCTTTTTCTGTGTTGGCAAGTATGGTTACAAAAAACTCTACATAGCCAATGTTTTTGGCACTATCATAATCTAAAGTAATAAAACCAAAATCATCTTTACCAATAGAACCTGTTGGGAAATCTAATTCTATACAACCACAAGAAGCTTGTACATCATAAATAATTAATGGTTCATTTCCCCTGTTATATATTTTAAATTCGGCAGTTAATTCTGATCCACGTAAAATTGGATAATAATGTCTTTCAGGATCAATAATCTCCATTTTTGTTTTTCTTGCACTTTCTAAATCTGGCTTTCTAAAGCAAGAAGTAGTGATCAAAACCAAGGAGAATAATATAAGTATTTTTTTCATTTTTGTAAATTTATTTTTTAATTAAAAATAATTTCATCACAAGCTAAAGTGTTTTTACCAGCAATTGTAGGTTTTATTACTTTAATTATAAATGAATTAGAAAGTTGTTTATTATCGAATTCCGAGGGTAAATCTATAGAAACTTCTTTTGTATCTAATACTGTTGTATCAGTTTTTAATTTTATTCGTTTAATTATTTTATAATCTTCATCCAATATTTCTATGGAACTAGGGTAGTAGATTTTGTGTTTTACATCTTGTAAAAACGAAAACGTAATTTTTTTAGATTTAGATATGTCCTCTTTTTTAATTTTTAAAACTAAATTATCAATAGAACTAATATGCCAGTTTGTATTGTAATCTTTAAGGCCAAAAGCGCCATCATTTAAAATTTTGGTGTTTTGGTAGTCTTCATCTAATTTAGATATTACTTCAAAATCCTTTTTGTAAAAATAATGTTTTCTTTTATGATATTTAAAAATACTTTTTCGCCAGCTATTGATATACTCATCAATTTTATAACCTCTTTCATTATAAGTCTTAAGCTGAGCAGCTTTACTGTAAGCAGAAAGATTATCTAATAAAATAGCCGATTCATTTTTTACGATAATTTCTTTATCCTCATTTAGAGTTCCAAAACCATAAACACCCAATCCATAATCTCGCATAATTTCTAATTTTAGAAATGTAAGACCTGTCGCAATTCTTAAATATTCTTTATCAAATTTATTTTGTTGCGTATGCGTATCGAATTCATTATAAAATTCAAAAAATACCTTTGGATCTAAATATTTTTTTACTGTTTTATTAATACCACTATAAATGCTTAATTCCTTTTTATTCGTATAAAATGAATTTTCTATAAATGTGTAATAATTGGTTAAAACATCTGCTAATTTTGTTGAAAATCGTTTATGAAAATATTCACTTATTTCTTTATCTACATTGATGTTAGGATTCCATAAAAGATTGGCAAATAACGTAGCTTTTAAATCTTGAAAAGTGCTATAATCATATTCACTTCCATGTAAAAAAACGCCATTTACACCTAATTTATTGTAAAGTTTTAAGTTTTGTTGCGTTACTTTTATAATAGGGTAAATATCAAAATAGTTATCAAAATTTACAGTATAATCCCAAATGTAAACGTTGTTTACATATTTTCGCCATTTGGTAATATCTTCTTGAAACTTTTTAGAATATTTAGAATTTTCAATAGCTATTCCTTTTTGAATATCAATAGTGCTATAAAAAATACCAGTATTACTTTCTGCTTTAAATCTTGGAATATTTTTAACGGTTATATAAGCTGCTGTAAAAAAAGATAACTTTCTATTATCTTTTGCAAGCTTATTTAAAAACGAAAAAACGGCTGGTGCTGCATCTGTATTCGTGTTTCCAGCTGCTTTACAGGTGCTACAAGTACAAACGATATCATTATCATTTGGTAAAATCATGTACTTGTTAAGAGCATGATCACTATTATATGTGATTTTTACTTTTTCATTTACATATTTAAATAAACTATCACTTGTAAAACAATATTGTTCTTTAACTCTCTTGTTGCCAACTTTTGCATAAATAGATTCTGGAACATCAATATCTTTTAAAACTTTATTCAAATTATGTCCCCAAATACCCCATTCTAATTCTAAAAAATTGGTCTTATTCCAAGCTCTAAAATTTGAATCAAAGTTAGATGAATAATATGGTTCTCTATATTCAAAAATAGGTGATGAGCACTCACTAAATTGTTCAGGAATTTCTATAGTATCTGCAATTGAATATTCTTCAATATTTCCTTTTATAGCTTCGAAATTAAGATTGGTGTAACGTTTAAAAAAATCTTCAATAGCGTACTCTAAATTTTGAGAGGTAGTTCCTTGAATTGTTATATTTTGATCTTTTTTATAGATACAAAAATCTTCTTTTTGAGTAGGGTTAACCCTTAAAAGAATATAATTATAGTTTTTATTTAAACTATTGCTTCTCTCAATATCTAAATTTTCTCCTGTAACAATTTTAAAATTAGTATTAAATTTATCTGCAGCATTAGTCACTAAAATATCAGCACTAAAAGGAATGCTTATTTTTGGAGCTATTTTATTTTTTTTTGAGAACAAAGTCACTTTATTTTGAGCACAAGATGTTAGGCAGAAAAAAAATATAATTAGATAAATGTTTTTTTTAAACATAATGATAAGGAAATTATATGTTTAGAATTTTGTTACAATAGTTACAGATAAGTTGTATTGGTTTAGATAAAACAATGAAGTACTATCTGTTACTGGACTTTTAAAATTAATCCAAGTTCCATTTACTATTACTGCTGTTTTTGGAGATATATTATAACCATAACCTGCACCAATTAATATATTTGAAAAATCTAAGAGCGCTGTTTCTCCTTCAGGTAATTGTGTGTCAAAAGGTGCACTACCTCCAGAAACTATAATCGTAACATAATCTTTCCTGGCATTTACATTTATTTTGGTTTGCGCCATTAAGTTAAAATAGGTAAACTGGTCATCTCTTAATACAGACAATCTGGATGTTAATAAAATATCTTCCCAGGTTTTTGTTCCTCCAACATTTACGGTAATAAAGTTGATATCATTTTGCAATCTAGAAAAACGAATTCCAGCTTGAACTTCATAGCCATTACCTATTCCTTTGTAAGCATCTCCATATAAAATGAATTTAGGAAAAAATATATTCCCTAATAAAACACCAGCATTTGCGTATAAAGTAGGAGAGAATATTCTTGAATAGTTTACACCTCCTTGAACACCAACTCCAGATCTTCTTGCTGCATAATTTACATTTGCACCAAAAGTGTTTTTCTCATCGTATTTATGGCTATAGCCTAAACTTGCAATAGACGTACTAAAAGCAATAGAATCTGAAGTTGCTTGTAAATAAGTTGCTGCTAGTTGGTTTTTAAGTTGTGCTGCTTTTAAAACCTCTAAAGTTAAAGCCCATTGTTGTTTTTCGTAAGGATTATCAATTTCTCTAAATTTTTGATAATAATAAGCAGAATCATATTGTTGTAATAATTCGAAAACGACCCCTTTTTTGTATAATAAAAAATTGTCTTGAGGTGTTTTTTCTAATCTATCATTTATAAAATCTAAAGATTCATCATTTGGTTTTTGAATAATATGTAAATTTACCATTCTCATTAATGATCCTCTATCAGCTGGATTTAAAGCAACAGCAGAATCATAGTTTACCAATGCTTCTTCAACCAACCCTTCTTCCTCTTGGTTTCTTGCTCTATAAAACAATACTTCAGCAAGTGCATTTTTAACATTTCTATCATAAACATATACTGTTCTTAGAGAATCTAACACACCTTTAGCTTCATCATATTGTTTATTTTGAGAATATAAGTTTGCTAATTTTAGTTTAAAGTTTTTGTTATTAGGATAAAAACTTAAAGCACTTTTTCCATAATTGATTCCTTTTTGATAATCTGGAATTGCAGACGATGCGTTTATGGCAATATCTAATAATCTTTTGTTATTATTTTCTCTTGTTAAACCATCCTCTACAAGTGGTAATACAGCTCTATACCTTTGTTCTCTCATTAAATAGGTTGCATACGCTTCTATTTGACTTACATATAAAGTTGGATATCTTTGGCTTAATGGATAATTTTGTTCTAATGATCTAGTTATTTCTAAAGCATCATCAAATAATTCCATTTGTTGATAAAGGGTAGATTTTTTTTCTAAATAATCTGGATTATCTGGATCTAAGCCTATTAATTTATCGATTTGATCTGTAGCTTCATCATATCTTTCTTGAAGAAGATAAATACCGAAAATTTGACTTTCAGATTCTTCTGTAAAATCTGGGAAGTTTACTAATTCGTTAAAAATCTCTAAAGCTTCTCCATATTGTTTGTTGATTACTAAATCTTTAGCTCTATTGTAAATTACCAAATTATAGTCTGATGTAATATCAGTATCGTTAGGAAATTTTTCATGAAGTTCAATTACTTCTTTTTCAAAACGCTCTTTATCTTTTATAGGTCTATAAAGTTCTTTTAATTGAACTAACAATTTTTTATTATTTGGACTTCTTTTAATGTTTTTCTTCAAGAAATACTCAGCATCAACATCATAACCTTTTCCTAATGCGTTTTTAATAACATAGGCTGTAGATTCTGAATTTCCATTCATTTCTGCCAATTTCTTATTTATCTCATACGTATCATTATACTCATTGAAACTTGCAGATTGTTGCATTAAGTAAGGTAATGTTTTAGAGTGAAGCTCAGGAAACTTATCCTTACTAACATTAGGATCTGTTTGTATAAATACAATAGCTTCTTCATGTCTACCTAATTGCTCTAGTAAACCAACTTTCTTTTCAATTAATTGTCTGTCAGAAGGTAATTCGATAAGAGATCTATTTGTATATTGTAGTGCAACTTCTGGATTTCCTTTTAAAATTTCATTTCGAATAAGGCCTAAATATGCATCTTTGTTGGATGGGTTGTTATCGATAATCGTTTTATAAATTACGTTAGCATCGTCGTAATTTTTATTTTTTAAAGCATCATTTCCATCACCAATCATAATGTAATTATACCTGCTTTCTATTTCAGTATCATTAGGATAAATTTGGTAGATTCTTTTTAAAGCTCTTTCAGCTTCTTCAAAATTCCCCATTTCTTTGTAAATTTCTATTTTACGTAGATGCCAGCCTCTACTATATGGAGTAATTTCTAATAATTCATTTACAAAACAAATAGCATCAGAATATCTTTTTGTTGTTTGCTCTATAGTTACTAAATATTGCAATACATCAATATCTTTTCTTCTTTTGTCGTAAACTTGTTTTAATACATATCTTGCAGTATCATATTTACCAAGTTGAAGATTTGCTTTTCCTAAAAGAACTTTTAAATCTAAGTCGTTTTTAGATATTTGCAGTCCTCTCCAGCTCATTTTTGCGGCTTTCGTAAAGTTTTGTTCTGCAATATCTTTTTTAGCTTCTTCGAAATATAAATCGGAAGAATCAAATTTTTGAGAATAAATATTTAATTGTGATAGCAAGATCACAATAAAAATTAAAATTGATTTATTTATTTTCATAACTAATAATCGGTAATTTATGTTTTTATAGGCTCAAAATCTGAATCTGAGCTTTTATCTTTTTTTAATCTTTCAAAAATACTAGGTTTCTTTTCATTAGTGCCTCCAGAGTTATTGTCTTGATTATTATTACTGTCATTGTTACTGTCAGACTTTTTCTTCTTTTCATCTTCATTATCAAATCCTTTTCTAGTCATAGTACCCCAAGCTAATTCTTGAGAAGTAACGTAACTGAAATATCCTTTTAAAGAGAAGAACATAATCATAGGGTGATATAAAATTGGTTCAATAAATGCAGTTAAGAATAACGTAAGAACTTCTTTAGTTGTATTATAATATTTAAACGTCATTTGATCCCAAATAATTACAATTGATGAAATCATAATAGCAAAAGTATATGAGTACAAAAGGATTAATGGTGCAAAATTCCAGTTTACATATCCGTAGAAAAGTAAAAAAACTGAAAATAGAATACCAAAAGCTTCAATAATTGGCGCTAAAAACTCAAAAATAAAAATATATGGAAATGTAATTAACCCCAATCTTTTATAACTTGGGTTAAATAATATTTTTCTATGTTCACTAAACATTTGAAATAATCCACTGGCCCATCTTGTACGCTGTCTTCCTAAAATTTGGATGTTTGGTGGTCCTTCTGTCCAACAACAAGAAAGAGGAATATATCCTATTTTATAATCAAGTCTGTTGTTCATCATATGAGCAGCCATTCTTGTCATCATATCCATGTCTTCTGCATGAGAATCTGCTCCATAACCACCAGCTTTAATAGCTATATCTTTATCGAACATACCTAAACCTCCAGATACATTTGGTACAGAATTTATTAACTCCCAACCCATTTTTCCTAAAAGATAAGATCTAATGTATTCTAATTCTTGAAAACGAGGAATTAACGCTTTTGGAGGTCTTACTCTTGTAATAACACCTTCTTCAATTTCACAATTATTAGACATTCTTAAGGTGGCACCCACTGCAATTACAGTAACTTTAGAACTTAAAATTGGTTTAATCATTTTAGTAAGGGTGTTCCTTGCTAAAATACAATCTACATCTGTATTTAAATAATAAGGAAATACGGATGCATTAAGACCTGCATTAAAAGCATCTGCTTTTGTACCTCCGTTTTCTTTATCGATAATTGTTAAAATCTCGTATTTAGGATTTTGAGATTTAAATGTTCTTTTGTAAGGTTTTGTTTTAATTTTTTCTACATAAGCGAAAGGTGCTTCCACTAGATCAAATTCTTCTATAAGTAAATCTAATGTTTTGTCTTTACTACCATCATTCACAATAATAACCTCAAAAAGTGGATAGTTTAATGTTAATAAAGATTTTACATTTACAATAATTGTTTTTTCTTCATTATAAGCTGGCGCAATTACAGAAATTCCTGGAGCAAGAGGTGAGCCTAATAATTCTTCGTCATCAATATCAGTATTATAACTTTTATATCTATTTATTGCTATAAAAGAAAATATAGCTAAAACTATGTAACTTAAAATTAGAGAAGTTGCATAGAAGAATATAAAATACTCATAAATTTTTACAAAAATTTCAAACATCTATTTGTATTTAATTAACGGAGTTTCAATATGCTGTAAAATGGTTAAATCAAAACCTTTCAAAGAGTTTTTCATGTTTTGAAAAGCGATTTTTCCTTCGTAACTATAATTTAAGATAGCTTCAGCAATAATTTTTTTGGTATCAGTATTATTTGTTTCTTTAAAAATTTCCTGTAAAAAATTTAATGATTTTCCAGAATTAAATTTTCTAATAGTTTTTACAATCGCAACTTGGCATATTTCAGGTTCAGTATAATATCTATCAATTAATTCTTGTTCTGTCTCAGATATATTTAGTTCACCTAGCGTTAAAATAGCTTCTGCTCTAACTAACTCGTTATCATCTTCTAATTTTTCAATTAAAATTTCGTTAATACCTCTTTGCTTAAAGAACCCAACCATTTTAATCAAAAAAACTACTAAAGATTGGTTTTTAGAATAGTTAATCCATTTTCCTAAACCTTCTAAATTACCTCTTTCTTTTTGAAGTTCCAAATACTGCATCAGTTCAATTTCATCCCATTTACTTAAATCTCGATCAAATTCATCGAAAAATCGGTAGGGATCATTGGTACTTAAGGCAAGATAAGAATTTCTTGCTTCACTTCGAATCATTTTATTCTTACTGTAGGCATATCTTAAAACTTTTGAATCAAATTTATTTAAATCTAAGACAAAAGCTTCTTGGAAAGCGTCAATTTTTTCACTGTTAGAGCGTGAATCGAATTTTCTTTCTAAATGTTCTACAATACCTAAAGCACTAATAATTAGTGGGTATTTTTCAGATTCTTTATGTTCGTTTTTAAAATCGACTAAAATACCAACAGCAATATCTAAAGATTCTCTGTTAACTTCATCTACAATATCTTCAAATTTTGTAAAAATTTCCTGTTCAGAATAATTTTTATCAGTAAAAAGAATATCTACAAATAATTTAACGATTTCAGGCACACTATTTTCTAATGTTTTCTGTAATCTATTATGTCTTCTTCTAATTGTATAAATCGTTATCATAAGAGCTAACGTTGCAACTACAAAAACCATTGTTAGTACAATGGTAATTTGTATAATTAGAGGAAACGTTTTTATCTTATAGATAAAAGAAAGGAACCACTCAACGAAATTCATTTATTTTATTGTTTTAGTTTAATCGCTTAAGTGGGGATGTATATTTTGCACTCTTACTGTAACAAAAGTAATCAAAAATATATCTAAATATTTATTATTCTTTCAATTGACTTTGTTTATAGATGAATCACTTCCCCATAGGCATCAGCAACAGCTTCCATAACAGCTTCACTCATTGTTGGGTGAGGATGTATTGTTTTTAAAACTTCATGACCAGTTGTTTCTAATTTACGACCAAGTACTGCTTCAGCAATCATATCTGTAACACCTGCACCAATCATATGGCATCCTAACCACTCACCATATTTTGCATCAAAAATTACTTTAACGAAACCATCTGGAGTACCAGCAGCTTTTGCTTTTCCTGAAGCAGAAAAAGGAAATTTACCAACTTTTAATTCGTAACCAGCTTCTTTTGCTTTTGCTTCAGTTAAACCAACAGAAGCTATTTCTGGAGTTGCATAGGTACAACCAGGAACGTTTCCATAATCGATTGGTTCTGTATGTAAACCTGCTAATTTCTCTACACAAGTAATTCCTTCTGCAGAAGCAACGTGTGCTAAAGCTTGTCCAGGAACCACATCTCCAATTGCATAATAACCAGGGATGTTGGTTTGATAATATTTATCAACTAAAATTTTATCTCTATCAACAATAATTCCAACATCTTCTAAGCCGATGTTTTCTATGTTTGATTTTATACCAACAGCCGATAATAAAATATCTGCTTTTAAAGTTTCTTCTCCTTTTTTAGTTTTTACAGTAGCAACAACACCTTCGCCAGAAGTATCTACAGATTCTACTGAAGAATTTGTCATTACTTTAATACCCGCTTTTTTAATTGAACGTTCAAATTGTTTAGAGATATCAATATCTTCTACAGGAACAACATTTGGCATGAATTCTACAATAGTAACATCTGTACCCATTGCATTATAAAAATGAGCAAATTCTACACCTATAGCTCCAGAACCTACAACTATCATAGATTTAGGTTGTTCTGGCAACGTCATTGCTTGTCTATAACCAATTACTTTTTTACCATCTTGTGGTAAATTTGGTAATTCTCTAGAGCGTGCTCCAGTTGCAATAATTATATTGTCTGCACTGTATTCTGTTACTTTCCCATCTTCAGCAGTAACATCAACTTTTTTGCCCGTTTTTATTTTACCAAAACCGTTAATAATATCAATTTTGTTTTTCTTCATTAAGAAAGCAACACCTTTGCTCATTCCATCTGCAACACCTCTACTTCTTTTAATTACAGCGTCAAAATCTTTATCAATAGATTCAGCTTTTAAACCATATTGATCCACATGTTTTAAATAATCATAAACTTGAGCAGATTTTAACAACGCTTTTGTTGGGATACAACCCCAGTTTAGGCAAATTCCTCCTAAAGATTCTTTTTCTACAATAGCAACTTTAAAGCCTAATTGAGATGCTCTAATTCCAGTTACATATCCTCCAGGTCCACTTCCGATAATAATGATGTCGTATTTCATTTTTTATTTTTATTGAATGATTCAAAATAAACTTTTAAACCACGATTTCTGATTTGTGAATCAAATTTCAAAACTAACAATTTTGAAAAGATTCAATTATACATTTATTTGTTTTTTTAATCTAATGCTTAAAAAAGCACCTTTTTGTCTTATTTACATCTTTTTTGGAACGTCAATTCCTAACAAAGAAAATGCTGATTTTATGGTTTCAGCAACTTTGTTTGCTAACTGTACTCTAAATATTTTTTTATCTTGATTATCTTCTCCTAAAATTGATACATTTTGATAAAAAGAATTAAATTCTTTCACCAAATCGTAGGTGTAATTTGCAATAATTGCTGGCGAATAATTTGTGGCAGCTAATTGAATAGTTTCAGGAAATAATGCTAATTGCTTTAATAATTCCTTTTCTTTTTCATGTAAATCTATAGAAACAGGATTTGAATACTCAAAATCTGCTTTTCTGATAATAGATTGAATCCTAGCATACGTATATTGCATAAAAGGCCCTGTATTTCCTTGAAAATCTACAGACGATTTTGGATCGAACAAAATTCTCTTTTTAGGATCTACTTTTAATACAAAATATTTTAAAGCTCCTAAACCAATAGTCTTATAAAGGTCTTCTTTTTCTTGATCAGAATACCCATCTAATTTCCCTAATTCTTCTGAAATTTCTTTGGCTGTATCAGACATTTCTGTCATTAAATCATCAGCGTCAACTACAGTTCCTTCTCTCGATTTCATTTTTCCAGAAGGTAAATCTACCATTCCATAACTTAAATGATGCAACTGTTTAGCCCAATCAAAACCTAATTTTTTCAAAATTAAAAACAGCACTTGAAAATGATAATCTTGTTCATTACCAACTGTGTAAACCATTCCTCCAACATCTGGAAAATCTTTTACACGTTGAATGGCTGTTCCAATATCTTGAGTCATGTAAACTGCTGTTCCATCTGAACGTAAAACGATTTTTTCGTCTAAACCATCATCTGTTAAATCGCACCAAACAGAACCATCTTCTTTTTTGAAGAAAACGCCCTTTTCTAAACCTTGAGCAACTACATCTTTACCTAATAAATAAGTGTCACTTTCAAAATACAAAGTATCAAAATTAACACCCATGTTTTTATAAGTAACATCAAAACCAGCATACACCCAAGAGTTCATTTCTTTCCAAAGTGATACAACAGCTTCATCTCCAGTTTCCCATTTTAAGAGCATTTCTTGTGCTTCTAAAATAATTGGCGCTTGTTTTTTTGCTTCTTCTTCGGTTTTTCCTTCGGATATTAATTGAGCAATTTCTTTTTTATATTCTTGATCGAATTTTACATAATAATTCCCAACCAATTTGTCACCTTTTAAACCTGTAGAATCTGGAGTTTCTCCTTCTCCAAATTTTTGCCAAGCCAACATCGATTTACAAATATGAATTCCTCTATCGTTTATAATTTGAGTTTTATAAACTTTTTTTCCTGATGCTTTAATGATTTCTGCAACAGAATAACCTAAAAGATTATTTCTTACGTGCCCTAAATGAAGTGGTTTGTTGGTGTTTGGTGATGAATATTCAACCATCATTGCTTTTTCATCCGCCTTTGGCGAAACAAAACCAAAACTAGAATCGTTGTAAATTGAATTGAAAAAGTTGAGATAAAATGCATCATCAACAACCAAATTTAAAAAACCTTTTACAACATTGTAATTGGTTATTTCTTCAATATTTTCGACTAAATATTTACCCAAATCTTCACCTATAGCAACAGGATTGCCTTTTTTATAACGTAGTAAAGGGAATACAACTACTGTTATATCTCCTTCAAATTCTTTTCTAGTTGGTTGAAAATCTACTGTTGGAATTTCTATATTATAAAGAGCTAAAAAACCTTCTTTTACTTTGGTTTCTATAGTGTTTTGAATATTCATTTGATAGCAAAAAATTGAAATGCGAATTTACATAATTTTTTTGTTTTTTATAAAGATTTAGAAACCTATTATATAACTAGATTTATAATGCTTTAAATTTCTAATTTTAGAACGTATTATATTTTAATAAGGCTTAGTGTTATCAACAATTATAAATCACTAAAATAGTTAATATTGGACTCTATCTATCATCTAATTAGATTTTTATGTTTTTCTTATTATTTAAGTGATATTTTAATTTATAAAAATTAATTTTCACTAAAAATTTAGAAATTAACAATATTATTAAATTGTAAATTTTGTTTTTCATCAATTTTATAGACTGATAAAACTTACTTACAATAGCTTCTTTAAAATACTGTATCCAAGTAATAAATTGTATTTTTGCACGATGGAAAAACGTTTAGAGCAATTACCAAAATTAGCAGAGGAAGCCTTAAAAGAAAATAGAAAATATTTTGCAAATTTAAAGAAAAGAACACCCAAAAATTTAGATTATGTAGTGCAAGAATTACATAATGCTGAGTTTGCAAAAACGGATTGTTTAGACTGTGGAAATTGCTGTAAAACTACAAGCCCAATTTTTACAGATAAAGATACTGAGCGCATTTCGAAGCATTTTAGAATGAAAGTTATCGATTTTACAAATACTTATTTGCAAAGAGATGAAGATAATTTTATGGTTTTAAAATCGTCTCCTTGTTTCTTCTTGGATGAATCTGATAATACATGTTCTATTTACGATGTTCGTCCAAAAGCGTGTGCAGAATATCCACATACAAATCGTAGAAAATTTATCGGAATTACAGATTTAACGCTTGAAAACACATTTGTTTGTCCTGCAACCTATACCATTATAGAAAATCTTAAAAAAGTACTGCCTTTAGTATCAAAAGTAAAAAAGACAAGAAGTTAAGCATGAACGAATCCTTTTTTCTGTAGTTTTTATTGCATCATAATTCATTAATTTTCATTAATTTTAGGGTCTAAAAAACAGCGAACTTGCTTACACAATTATCCATAAATAACTACGCATTAATCAATCAATTAACCATTGATTTTTCTTCTGGTTTGTCCATCATTACTGGTGAAACTGGTGCAGGAAAATCTATTTTATTAGGTGCTTTAGGATTGGTTTTAGGTAACAGAGCAGATTTATCTTCTTTAAAAGACACGTCCAAAAAATGTGTTGTAGAAGCTAAAGTTGCTATTTCTACATATAATTTAAAAGATTTTTTTGAAGAAGTTGATTTAGATTATGAAGAAATCACAATCATTAGAAGAGAAATTTTACCCTCTGGAAAATCGCGTGCTTTTGTAAACGATACTCCTGTAAAATTATCGGTTTTAAATGAATTGAGAGAAAAATTAATTGATGTGCATTCTCAGCATCAAACCATGGAATTGTCTGACAATAGTTTTCAATTTTCTATTGTAGATGCTTTGGCAAAAAATCAAGATAAAATAGATTCTTATAAAAGAGGATTTATAAAACTGAATCAGCTTAAAAAAGAATTACAAGGTTTAGAGACAATTCAAAAAGAAGCAAATCAGCAATATGACTATAATTTGCATCTTTTTAATGAATTGGAAGAAGCAAAAATTAAAGTTGATGAGCAAGAAGAATTAGAAGACAAATTAGAAAAGCTCAATAATATTGAGGATATAAAATTAAATTTATCTGAAGCGTTAGAAATTTCTGCAAATGATGAAATTGGACTTCAAAACTTATTAAATTCATTAGAAAATCGTTTGTCTAAAATCGCTTCTTTTTCTAAAGAATATCAAGAATTATCAGCAAGAATTACATCCGTAAAAATAGAGGTTGATGACATTGTTGCAGAATTAGAAGACGCGAATGAAAACGTGGAATTCAATCCTAATGAAATAGAAGAAATTAATGATAGATTGCAGTTGCTTTACAATTTGCAAAAGAAACATTATGCTTCTAATAATGAAGATTTACTAAAAGTTTTCGAAGAATTATCAGAAAAAGTAAGTCAGGTTGAAAACGCAGAAGAAACCATCAACAATAAGAAAAAAGAGATTGATGATGTTGCTGAAAAATTAGACAAAGTTGCAACGTTAATTACAAAAAGTAGAACAGAAGCAATACCAGGTCTTAAAAAAGAATTAGAGTTTTTATTGGCAGATTTAGGAATGGAAAATGCTCGTTTTTCAATCAAAATAAAACCAACTAAAAACTATTTTGCAAACGGAAAAGACGAATTAGAGTTTTTATTCTCTGCAAACAAAGGTGGTAATTTTGGCGAATTGAAAAAAGTAGCTTCTGGTGGAGAATTATCTAGAATAATGCTTTCAGTAAAAACGGTTTTATCTGCAAATACACAATTACCAACCATCATTTTCGATGAAATTGATACTGGAGTTTCTGGGGAAGTTTCCAACAAAATTGCTGCAATTATGCAACAAATGAGTAAAAATATGCAAGTAATTGCCATTACTCATTTACCACAAATAGCATCGAAAGGAAAAAACCATTACAAGGTGTATAAAGAGGAGATAAAAGGCGTTACTACAACCAATTTAAAGCAATTATCTACTGAAGAAAGAATCAAAGAAATTGCAGAAATGTTAAGTGGTAAAGATATTTCAGAGTCTGCACTTACGCATGCTAAAGAGCTTTTAAATTAGGAATAAAAAAGAGTCAAGAGTAGTAGAGAAGAGAGAAGAGACAAAACGCAACAGTAAGACTAAAACCCAACACCTAACACCTAAAACCTAACACCTAATATGTACAACTTACTAAAAGGAAAAAGAGGAATTATTTTTGGCGCATTAAATTCACAATCAATTGCTTGGAAAGTTGCTGAAAGAGCACATGAAGAAGGAGCAGAATTTGTGTTAACAAATGCACCAATCGCTTTAAGAATGGGCGAATTAAACGAATTAGCGCAAAAAACAGGTTCGCAAGTTATTGCAGCAGATGCCACTTCTATTCAAGATTTAGAAAACTTAGTAGAAAAATCTATGCAGATTTTAGGAGGTAAAATCGATTTCGTTTTGCATTCTATTGGCATGTCTGTAAATGTAAGAAAAGGCAAACATTATACAGATCCAAATTACGATTTCACCACAAAAGGTTGGGATATTTCTGCAGTTTCGTTTCATAAAACTATGAATGTTTTATACAATAAAAAAGCCATGTCAGAATGGGGTTCTATTGTTGCTTTAACCTATATGGCTGCACAAAGAGTGTTTCCAGACTACAATGATATGGCTGATAATAAAGCATATTTAGAAAGTATTGCACGTAGTTTTGGCTACTTTTTTGGAAGAGATTATAAGGTTCGTGTCAACACAATTTCACAATCGCCAACACCAACAACAGCAGGAAGTGGTGTAAAAGGTTTTGATGGTTTTATTGAATATGCAGAAAAAATGAGTCCTTTAGGAAACGCAACAGCCTTAGAGTGTGCAGATTATACAATAACGATGTTTTCAGATTTAACGAAAAAAGTTACGTTGCAAAACTTATTTCATGATGGAGGATTTTCAAATATGGGAGTTAGTGATCCTGTAATGGATAAATTTGAGTAATATTTTTTGGAGCTATTTCCAGCTTTTCACTATATCTTTTTGCTGAAAAAGCAAAAAGGATGTCGTTTCAATCTGGGCTAAACTTGTTTGTTAGCTTTTAGAAAATTAAAAATGCAAATCTATGTAGGTTTGCATTTTTTGTTTAAGCTTGTTTTTGTAGTTTCGTGTAAATTAATTTATATGGGTTTTTTTAAGAAAATTGATAAAGTATTCAAATCATCAGAAAGTTTTAATTTGATGGAGAGAACAGAAGTAGATCTTCAGATAGAAGAAAATATTAAAACTGTTGGTATTGATAAATTTGCAACATCAAAATATGGAGATTTATATTTGAGAGTAAATGAATTAGGTGGTTTTTTAATCTTGGAAACAATTATTGTAAGTGCTACAGATTTGAAAAGCAAAAAAGGAAGTTTACTAACTTTTAGCAACGAAAATGAGGTTTTTAAATTAGCATCTGACGAAAATAAAATTGAATCCGATTTTTCGAATGCCGTAAAAAAATCCGTTACAAAAATAGATTATAATATTTCTGCAGAAGAAGCTGAGTCTTTCAAAGAACATACATATAATGAAGTACGTTTTAAAATTAACGGAAATGAAATTTTATTCTCTGTAATAACTTTATAAATTTGAAACTCCACTTTTCCATCATAATTCCAGTTTATAACCGTCCAAAAGAAATTGACGAGTTATTAGAAAGTCTTACGAAACAAGATTTTTCTGATGATTTTGAGGTTTTAATTATTGAAGATGGTTCTACAGAAAAATGTGGATCGATTATAGAAAAGTATACCAATCAACTTGATTTAAAATATTTCTTTAAAGAAAATAGTGGAGCAGGAGCCAGTAGAAATTTCGGAATGCAAAAAGCATTAGGAAACTATTTTATCATTTTAGATTCAGATGTTATTGTTCCAAGTCAATATTTATCTGAAGTTAAAAAAGCATTAGAAAACAATTTTACAGATGCTTTTGGAGGTCCAGATGCAGCACATAAAAGTTTTACTGTAATGCAAAAAGCCATTAATTATTCTATGACATCCGTTTTAACAACTGGAGGAATTCGTGGTAAAAAGCAGGCAGTTGGCAAATTTCAACCTAGAAGTTTTAATTTAGGTTTATCAAAAAAAGCGTTCGAAAAAACAAAGGGTTTTTCAAAAATGAAAAACGGAGAAGATATCGATTTAACTTTTCGACTTTGGGAAAATGGTTTCGAAACTCAATTGATAGAAAATGCTTTTGTATATCATAAAAGAAGAAGTTCCATCAAACAATTTTTTAAACAAACTTTTGGTTTTGGAACAGCAAGACCCATTTTAAACCGAAAATATCCACAAACTTCAAAATTGACTTATTGGTTTCCGAGCTTGTTTATTGTTGGGTTAAGTCTAGGTTTTTTAGGTTTCCTTTTCGGATTTCCTCAACTATTATATTTCTACGGATTTTATTTTATTTTAATTTTCTTGGATTCTTTAATTCAAAATAAAAATTTACAAGTAGCTTTTTTAAGTGTTATAACCACTTTAACTCAGTTTTTTGGATATGGATTAGGTTTCTTAAAAAGTCAGTTTTTTAGTAAGTAGAATTAATTTTATTTAATGTTTTAATTTTTAAATCATCTAAATTTTTAGCATCGGTTTTAAAGAAAATTATTTTTGTTTCATTAGGCAATACATCAAAAAAGTTATCAGAAAAATGCCCTTTTCCTGAAGTAAAGAGAAAAACATCTTTTTGTAAAACGTCACTTTTTAAAGTTATTGAAAATCCATCTTTTGTATTGATAATTTCTTTTGTAATTTCTCCAATTGGTAACTCTAAATCTTTTGGTTTTGTAAAATAGAAATATGATTTTTCACTATTGAATTCAGATATTAATAGCGAAGAATTCCTATCAACTTTATCCAAAGAAAATTGATGATAATTTTTGCTGCTATTTTCTAAAACTTCAATTTCTTTAGAATCTGACCAAATTTCTTTGCCATTAAAATCAATTATTTTTAATGTTAAATCTCCTGTTATATTTTTAAAAATATCATTTATAACAAATGTTTTTACACTATCATTTTTAATAATTGGTGATATTAAAACATTCTCAAATGCTTTTTTAGCTTTGTATTGCAATGCTTTCCAATTACCAAAATAATCGATAGAAGACCAAGAAATTGCTGGCCAACAATCATTCAATTGCCAGTATAAAGTTCCCATATTATAAGGCTTGGCTCTTCTTTGCGCTTCAATTCCCATCACAATTCCTTTGGCTTGTAATAACTGACTTACATATATATAATCTTCGTCATTTTCAGGAATCATATAATCACGAACCATATAATCTTCAATTAATTGAAAACCTCGAACATGCTTTTGATGCGATTTTATGGCATCAGTTTTTAAATCAATGGTATCTTTTTGATTCATGTATTTCATCGTTTCAAAACTTGGAAAAGATTGAAAACCAAACTCGCTCATAAATCTTGGAACGTTATTTTCTAAGTGTTCAAAAGGATAGGCATCATGCCAAATCCACCAATCATGAGCATCACCTTCTGTTTTATATTTCGGATTTCCTCTTCCATATTTTGGAGAAGTTTCCCAATAATCAGTATTAGAATTTTCAGCCACAACTTTTGGTAAAAGGTCATTAAAAACTGCTAAATAATCATCCCAAATATTTTGAATTTCCTCTTTGCTTCTGTTCGCTTTCCATCCCCAACGTTTCCAGCCTTCTGAATTTTCATTATTTCCACACCATAAAGCAATAGAAGCATGATTTCGTAAACGTTTTACTTGCTGTTCTGCTTCCTCTTTAATAGTTGCTAAAAATTCTTTATCTCCAGGATACATGGCACAAGCAAACATAAAATCTTGCCAAATTAAGATTCCTTTCTCATTACATAAATCGTAAAAAATATCATTTTCGTAAATTCCTCCTCCCCAAACTCGCAACATATTCATATTTGAAGAAACAACGTCAGAAAGTAGTTTTTCATAATGTTGGTTAGTTACTTTATTCTGAAAACTATTTTGTGGAATGTAATTGGCACCTTTCATGTAGACAGGTTTTCCATTTAGTTCAAAATAAAATGATTCTCCAATACTATCTTTTTCAGTGATTAGTTTTATGGTTCTAAGTCCTTTTTTAATTGTTTTTTCATCTTTTATTTGAGAATCAGAAATCAGTTGAAAACTAAAATTGTACAAGTAAGAGTCTCCTAAATTATGTGTCCACCACAATTTTGGATTCTTTATTTCTATTGGAATTTTATAAATATGTTTCCCTTTTTTTAATGAAATGTTCGAAGAAATCACATCACTATTAATTTTACTAAAAAGGTTTATTTCTTTATCAGAAGAACTTTTAATTTCTATTTCAACAGATAAATTAGCCTTTTCTTTATTGATTTCTTCTTGTCTGATAAAAATATTCTCAATCTTTAAATTATCCCAAGCATTTAAAGAAACTTCCTTCCAAATACCTGCTGTATTTAATTTTGGACCCCAATCCCAACCATATTGAAACTGCGCTTTTCTAGTATAAATTCTCTTTCCTTCTGGTAATTTATATGGATTATTGTTAGCTTTATTATTTTCAATTTCATCAGTATTTGTAAAAACGATTCTTAATTCATTTTCATTTTTCACCAATTCTTTTATCGAAATAGAATATTTTCTAAAAGCATTATCAGTATCTAGTAGATACTTTCCATTGATATAAATTTTTGCATACGTATCTAATCCATCAAAATTTAGTTCAATATTGTTCTTCGCTAAAATTTTATCTGAAAGTGAAAAAGTAGTCTTATACTCCCAACTTTTAGTGGAAACCCATTGTACTTTTTCTTCATTATTTTTGATAAAAGGGTCTTCTATAATTTTATGATCTAGTAAATCCGTGAATACATTTCCAGGAACAGAAGCTGTTTTCCAATCTAAAGTATCAACTCCCTTAAACTGCCAATTTGTATTTATTTTTTGCTGAATTGGTACATCTTTTTTTATTGAATTACATCCAAAAAATAAAAGTAATAGTAATCCAAAAATTATTTTACGCATCTTTTATCACTTTTAAAATTTCTTGAATAGTTTTAGTATCAGAAACTGTTTGTTTGGTTTTATCAAAAAACACATTAGAATTTACTTTTTCTTTGGATGCAGAAGTATGAATTTCTTTAAAGCCAGCTTCCTTAAACAATTGTGCATTTTTAGGATTGATGCCACTTCCAGGAAGAATTATCAATTTATTTTTTGCAATTTTTTGAAGTTCAATTAACAAATTAATTCCGTTTATTGCTTTTTCTTGTAAACCAGAAGTAAGAATTCTATTTACCTTTAAATTGAAGAGTTGTTGTAAAGATTCTTTTGGGTTTTGTACACAATCAAAAGCACGATGAAAAGTAAAAGAAAGCGGTTTTGAAATTGCTATTAATTCTCTTGTTCTTTTAATATCTATAGAATTATCGGGGTTTAAAATACCTGAAACAATGCCATTAAAACCTAATTCTTTACATGTTTTAATATTGGTTTTCATAATTTCAAACTCATCATCAGTATAACAAAAGTTACCACTTCTGGGTCTTATTAACACATTTACAGGAATGGTAATTTCTTTAGAAATTTTTTCTAAAAGTCCGTAAGAAGGTGTAATTCCTCCAATAGACAATTCAGAACAAAGTTCTATTCTATCTGCACCTGCTTTTTCTGCATTTAAGGCAGATTGGCAAGAATTTGCACAAATTTCTAATTTCATTATTCTATAATTATTTCATCAATAAATGTCCAAGCTTTATGACCAGCACCTTGTTTTCCTTCTGGGATAATTCCGTAATTTGGAATTTTTATCAATACTTTTTGACATTTAATGTTTTTTAATGATTCTTTGTAGTTTACTAATAAACTATCTGATTTTTTTATAGAGGAAGCCAAAAGTAAATTATCATCAAAAATAATTGTAATATGCTCTGGAGCATAAATCCATTGGCTAGTTCCGTTATAAAATCGTGTAGAAATTTTATTTATTTCTATTGGTTCATCAAATTCAATTGTAATCTCTACATCTTCACCAGAAAAACCTAGCCATTCTTTGTCTCCATAGCGTTTATTGTTTCCAGAAATTCCGTTAATTAAAGCCTGTTTACCACCAGCATTATACGCTTTGTGTGGTAAAACATTTAAGCTTAAATTTTTACCAACAGCTTTGTGTAAATTTATTTTTTGTTCAAAAATACTACCTAATTGTTTACCATTATTACTAAAAACAGCAGCTTTTAAAGTAGTTAAAGCATTTATTTCTACTGGTTTTGTATACGTACTATTTTCTGAAAATATAGGAGTATTTCCGTCTAAAGAATACATTATTTTTTTATCTGTTGTAGTTTCTAATGTATATGTTAATTTTTCGTTTTTAGAAATTAATGCGCCTTTAACCTCATATAAATGATTGGCATAATTCACATTCATTGCATCTAGCCTCTTATTAAAATGCTCTAAACGATTGATGAAATCAGGATAATTCCTGTGCTCTTCAGTACTCCAAACTACCTCACTCAAAGCAATTGCTCTTGGAAAAGCCATATATTCTACTTTTTCTGGAGTTTGAATGTATTCTGTCCAAACATTTCCTTGTGCACCTAAAACATATTTGGCTTCTTCTTCATTTAATTCTTCAGGAATAGGATTAAAACTATACACTTTTTCTAAAGGTAAAAATCCCCCAAATGCTAATGGTTCATTTTCGTTATCAGATTGATAATGATCAAAATAACAGTGAGAGCCAGGTGTTAAGATTACATTGTGTTTTTCTTTGGCAGCTTGCACAGCACCATCTGTTCCTCTCCAAGACATAACAGTTGCATTTGGAGCTAAACCACCTTCTAAAATTTCATCCCAACCAATAATTTGCTTTCCTTTAGAGTTGATGTATTTTTCCATTCTTGTTATAAAATAACTCTGTAATTCATGTTCATCTTTTAGGCCTTCTTTTTTGATGAGTTTCTGACAGTTTTCACATTTTTTCCAATTTGTTTTTGGAGCTTCATCACCACCAATATGAATATATTTTCCAGGAAATAATTCCACAACTTCATCAATTACATCTTCTAAAAATTTGAAAGTTGTTTCTTTTGGACAATAAACTTCGTCAAAAACACCCCATTTTGTAGCAACATCAACTTGTTCTCCAGTACAACTCAGTTCTGGGTATGCAGCAATTGCAGCTTGCGAGTGTCCAGGCATCTCAATTTCTGGAATCACAGTAATTTGCCTTTCAGATGCGTACTTTACAATATCTTTTATTTCATCTTGTGTATAAAAGCCACCATATTTTTTACCATCAAATTGATGAGGCTGATCTGAATAATGGCCAACTAAAGTTTCATCTCTAAAAGCTGCTATTTCTTGTAATTTCGGGTATTTTTTAATCTCAATTCGCCAACCTTGATCTTCAGTTAAATGCCAATGAAAAGTATTCATTTTTAACATTGCCATTAAGTTTAAATACTTTTTAATAAATTTTACCGAGAAAAAATGACGAGCAACATCTAAATGCATTCCTCTATATGAAAAACGAGGAGCATCTTTAATTTCTAAACATTGAATTGTAATTTCTTTTGAATCCGATTTTATGGGTAATAATTGCAATAAACTCTGCACTGCATAAAAAGCTCCTTTTGAGTTTTTAGCTTCAATAAAAATTTGATCTTCACTAATTTTCAATTCATAACCCTCATCATTTTTAATTGAACTATTTCTTTTGAAAATAATTTGGTTGTTATTTTTCTTTGAGAGTAGCTTTAAATTATATGTTTCTGTTAAATAGGAATTAAAAAAGTTTGCAATATTTTCAAATTCTCCAGATAATTCTAAAGAAGTATTTTTATCTAAAACAAAAACACCGTTTTTAATTGTTTGAGATATTGGTTTTGGAATAATAGTAGGTTCAATCGGTTTTTCTGTTTGATTTTTACATCCGAAGAAAAATAAAATAAAAAGTACTAAGAAATATTGATTGATTTTCATTTTCTGCTATATTTGGTACGAATTTAATAATCTATTTTGATGAAGCTTCAATTTTTTCCTTTTTTTCTAATATTATTCGCAATTGTATCTTGTAAACCAGAAGCCGAAATTCTTCAAGCCAAAAAAGATAAAAATCTTATTTCTTATGTAAATCCGTTTATTGGAACTGGTGGTCA
>CAXBPL010000041.1:0-22116 GCA_963977615.1 uncultured Polaribacter sp.
CTCTAAAATATTTTAAGATAAAAACATTAAACGCCAAACTGTGTCAAATGATGATTTAAATGTTTATAAAACATATTATTCCATTCTTGGGTAGTTAATTTACCAAAAGAATGAGACTCTTTTCCTTCAAATTCTTGTTCTCCTAATTGTTGTGTTTTTGTAATAAAATCAATCAATCGCTTTTTTTCTGTTTCAAAATTCTTGTCATCTGATATAACAAATTGTTTTGCAGTTCTGCCATTTTTCACATACGGTTTTTCTGAAGTTACGATGTTTTTAATCAACGTTTTCATCATAAATCTTGTAAAAGCGTTTGGTCTTGGGTGTTTATCTGTATAGACCATTTCATAGGTTACACAGCAATGTGCTAGCATTTGTGCCACAGACATTTTACCCCAAATTGGTTGCATTTCAGAAGTTAAACGATCAATTCTTGCTACAACTTCTGCAGTAACTTCTTTTGTGAAAATATTTTTCATTTTAATGTAAAATTTTAAATAGTAATTCTTTTAAAATATCTCTTTGTGTTTGGTTTGCTCCTACTCCTTTGCTCTTAACATCTGCTTCTCTTAAAAAAGCAATTACTTGTGCTACTTTTCTCATAGGATAATTTCTGGCAGCCGTAAAATAATCATCAATAAAATAAAAACCAACACCCAAAGATTTAGAAACAGCATCTTTAGATTTATTCTCCAAACCATGAAATAACAACAATTTTGTAAAGAAACTATTTAACAAAGAAATCGTCATTACTGTTGGGTTATTTTTTGGATTCTCTACAAAATAATTAATAATTCTATTGGCCTTTTTAATGTCTTTTGCTCCAACTGCTTTCTGCAATTCAAAATTATTAAAGTCTTTAGAAATTCCGATATTCTCTTCAATATCCTTATCAGTAATAATGCTTTCTACAGGTAGAATTAACATTAGCTTATCTAATTCATTGGCTATTTTGCTTAAGTCAGTACCTAAAAACTCCACTAACATTTGAGCCGCTTTTGGCTCAATTTGATACTTTTTGCCATTTAAAACTCTTCTAATCCAATCTGCAACTTGATTGTCATATAGTTTTTTACTTTCAAAAATTAAACCCGATTTTGCAATGGCTTTGTGCAGCTTTTTACGTTTGTCTAATTTTTTGTATTTATAATTGATCACCAAAACTGTAGTTGGCTGTGGATTTTGAGCATAAGAAACCAATTTTTCGATGGTTCTACTTAAATCTTGAGCTTCTTTAACAATTAAAACCTGTCTTTCAGCCATCATTGGGTAACGTTTTGCAGAAGCAACTATATCTTCTATACTTGCATCTCTTCCATACATAACTTGCTGATTGAAGCCTTTTTCTGCTTCATCTAAAACCGTTTTTTCTATATAGTCAGATATTTTATCTATATAATAAGGTTCTTCTCCCATTAAAAAATAAATGGGTTTTATATCGCCTTTTTTAATATCTGAAACAATGGTTCTTATCTCGTTCATTTACTGTTTTTATGCTTTGATTTAATAGCAATTATATTTTGACAACCAATCTCTAAAACAATTGCCACGAATTCACGAATTAAAAATTAATTACACTCTTAAATTAAAACTCTAAAATAATTATCACAAATGAAAATTAATCGAAAAACTAAATCCAAAGGATTTAATATTCGTGAAAATTATTTTTTTATTATAACCACAAAAATCGTGAATTCGTGGCTAACTAATTTTATAATACAGTCCTTTTAAATTCTAAAAAAACTTTTTTTAACATCTGAAACAATGGTTCTTATCTCGTTCATTTACTGTTTTTATGCTTTGAATTTGAAAGCAATTATATTTTGACAACCAATCTCTAAAACAATTGCCACAAATTCACGAATTAAAAATTAATTACACTCTTAAATTAAAACTCAAAATAATTATCACAGATGAAAATTAATCGAAAAATTAAATCCAAAGGATTTAATATTCGTGAAAATTATTTTTTTATTATATCCACAAAAATTCGTGAATTCGTGGCTAACTAATTTTACAATACAGTCCTTTTAAATTCTAAAAAAACTTTTTTTAATATCTGAAACAATGATTTTAATCTCGTCCAATTACTATTTTTATGCTTTAATTTAATAGTAATTATATTTTGTCAACCAATCTTTAAAAGAATTGCCACGAATTCACGAATTAAAAAATTAATTATACTCTTAAATTAAAACTCTAAAATAATTATCACAGATGAAAATTAATCGAAAAACTAAATCCAAAGGATTTAATATTCGTGAAAATTATTTTTTTATTATGACCACAAAAATTCGTGAATTCGTGGCTAACTAATTTTACAATACAATCCTTTTAAATTCTAATGATTCATTCTGAAAATTAACTAGAATACAAAGTTTATTACCAGACACTTTCAAATAATTAATGCATTGAGCAATATGTTTAGGATGAAACTCTTTTACTGATTTAATTTCCAAAATTATTTTATCCAAAACAACAAAATCTGCAAAAAATTTATGTGCTAAAACTATTTCCTTATAATTAACAGCATATTCTTTTTCCCTTTCATAAGGTATCTTTTTCAGCTTAAACTCATGCTCCAAAGCATCTTTATATACAACTTCTAAAAAACCACCTCCCAAATTATTATGAACTTCAAATAAAGTTCCAACAATATCATAACTTTCTTTTTTATAAATCATTTTTAATTGTGATATTCGTAGTAATGAAGATGATAAAACTCAATCTACCCAACTATAAATTCAAACTCAAAAGTAGCGAAAATAAGACGCTTATTTTTGATAATTTGCGAAAAAAATATTTTGTTTTAACTCCAGAAGAATGGGTTCGTCAGCATTTTGTGCAGTTTTTAATTGATGAAAAAAAATATCCTGTTTCTTTAATCGCCATAGAAAAGCAATTAACAATCAACAACAGAAAAAAAAGAACTGATATTTTAGTTTTTAATGCTGATGGAAATCCTGATATTATTGTAGAATGTAAAGCACCACAAATAAAAATTACCCAAGCTACTTTCGATCAAATTGCACGTTACAATTTAAAACTAAAAGCCAATTATTTAATTGTTACCAATGGTTTAGAACATTTTTACTGCAGAATGGATTTTGAAAAAGAAACCTATATTTTCTTGAAAGAAATACCTCCTTATAATTAAGAAAACTTTAGTTATAATCCAGTTTTTAAAATGTAAATTCGCAAACTTGAAAACAGCAATTGTCATATTAAATTGGAATGGTCAAAAATTACTCGAACAGTTTTTACCATCAATCGTAAATTTTAGCGCTAATGAAGCCGAAATTTATGTAGCTGACAATGCTTCTACAGATAGTTCAATCAATTATATAAAAGAGTTTTATCCTGCTGTAAAAATTGTTCAAAATGTTGTGAATGGTGGTTATGCAAAAGGGTATAATGATGCTTTACAGTCAATTGATGCCGATATTTATTGCTTAATTAATTCTGATGTTGAAGTAACCGAAAATTGGCTTGCTCCTATTATAGATCTTTTTAAAAGTGATGAAAAAACGGCTATCATTCAACCAAAAATTTTAGATTATAAAGATAAAACTAAGTTTGAATATGCAGGTGCTGCAGGTGGTTTTGTAGATTTATATGGATATCCTTATTGTAGAGGACGCGTTTTTAATCATCTTGAAAAAGATAACAATCAATTTAACGACATTTCTGAGATTTTTTGGGCTTCTGGAGCTTGTTTTTTTATTCGCTCTCAAGTTTATCATCAACTAAATGGTTTTGATGAAGATTATTTTGCACATCAAGAAGAAATTGATTTATGTTGGCGAACTCAAAATATTGGTTATAAGGTTAAATATGTAGGTAACTCAACAGTTTTTCATGTTGGTGGAGCTACTTTACAAGAAACAAATCCTCATAAAACCTATTTAAACTTTCGAAATAGTTTATTAAATGTTGTAAAAAATGTGCCTAAAAAATGGTTCTTGTTTGTTGTATTTTCTCGATTAATTTTAGACGGAATTGCAGGAATTAAATTCTTGTTTGAATTAAGACCAGTCCATACTTGGTCCATTCTTAAAGCGCATTTAAGTTTTTATAAAAACTTTCTTAAATTTCTAGGAAAACGCAGAAAACTTCAGAAAAAACAAGACTATAACTTACATACTAGTATTGTTTGGCAATATTTCTTTTTGGGCAGAAAAAAGTTTGAAGAGCTAAAATAAGTCCAATGTTTTGAATTCGAAATTAGAAAAAACTATTAAAAAATTTCATCTAGTTCTCGATACAATTTTCTCAAAAAAATCAAAAATCACTCGAACTGACAAACTTTAAAATTTTAGCTTTCAACGTCAAATTAAAGGATTTCTAAACTACCTTTTCCTTCTCTAACAACTTCTGGTTCATCTCCAGTTAAATCGATGATTGTAGATGCGTAATTATCTCCATAACCACCATCAACAACTAAATCTACCAAATTCTCCCATTTCTCGAAAATTAATTCTGGGTCTGTAGTATATTCTAAAACGTCATCATCATCTCTAATAGAAGTAGAAACGATTGGGTTTCCTAAAGAAGAAACAATTGCTTTTACAATATTGTTATCAGGAATACGAATTCCGACTGTTTTTTTCTTCTTAAAAACTTTCGGTAAATTATTACTTCCTGGTAAAATAAATGTGTAAGGACCAGGTAAAGCTCGTTTTAAAATTTTAAATGTAGGTGAATCGATTTGCTTTACGTAATCTGATAAATGGCTTAAACTATCGCAAATAAAAGAAAATTTTGCTTTCTCTAATTTTACACCTTTCATCAAAGCAATTCTTTCTAAAGCTTTGGTGCTGTTAATATCGCAACCTAAACCATAAACAGTATCTGTAGGATAAATAATTACACCATCGTTTTTTAAAACCTTTACAATTTTATCAATTGCTTTCTGATTTGGGTTTTCGTTATAAATTTTTATAAATTCTGCCATCATATAAAAATACAAAAACTCAACCTGAAATACAAATTGAGTTTTTATTATAGGAAGTTTTACTTTTTAAGATTTATCTACCAATCTAAAACCTTCTCCGTGAATATTTAAAATTTCCACTAAATCATCTTCTTTTAAGTACTTACGTAATTTAGCGATGTAAACATCCATACTTCTAGAAGTAAAGTAGTTATCATCTCTCCAAATTTTTGTAAGTGCTAATTCTCTTGGCATTAAATCGTTTTTATGAATTGCTAACATGCGTAACAATTTACTTTCTTTTGGCGATAATTTATTTGGTTCTCCATCTTCACCAACAGATAAATGACGTAATTTAGAATTGAAGAAAAAATTACCAATTTTAAATTCAAACTGCTCTGATTCAGCAGATTTGTCAGATTCTTTACGTTGTAAAATTGCTTTAATTTTATGTAATAAAACTTCAGAATCGAAAGGTTTGTTTAAATAATCATCTGCACCAACAGCATATCCTTTTAAAACATCTTCTTTTAATGTTTTTGCGGTTAAGAAAATAATTGGCACTTCTTTATTGGTAACTCTAATGTCTTGTGCTAAAGAAAAACCATCTTTTCTTGGCATCATAACATCTAAAATACATAAGTCATAATCGCTGTTTTTAAACATGATTAGGCCTTCTATACCATCTTTTGCGTGTGTTACATTATAATCATTTAACGCTAAATAATCTTTTAAAACGGTTCCGAAATTTGGATCGTCTTCAACTAATAATATTTTTTTACTTCCCATTTTTATAATTTTATATTAAAGGTAATTTTACTGTGAATATGCTTCCTTCTCCTTTTTCACTTTCTACAAAAACTGTTCCATGATGTTTTTCTACAATTTCCTTTACATAAGCCAAACCTAAACCATGTCCTTTTACGTCATGTACGTTTCCTTTTTGCTCTCTGTAAAACTTATCAAACACCTGTTTTTGAACACTTTTACTCATTCCTATTCCTTCATCTTTTATTTTGATAATAAAAAACTTATTGGCACTTTCTGTATACACATCAATTTTTGGTGCTCCTTGTGTATATTTAATTCCATTTTCTAAAATATTCACTAAAACGTTTGTTAAATGAAATTCGTTTCCATTTATTTCTGATGTAATTGCTTGAAAATGTGTTTTAATAGTTCCTTTTTTATCATCAACTAAAAGGCTAACATGATTAATTGCATCTTCTATTACTTCATGAATATCTATAATCTCTGTACTGATGTCTAACTGATTTTTTTCTAATTTAGAAATACGCAAAACATTTTCTACTTGCTTGTGCATTCTTTTATTTTCGTCACGAATCATATTTACATAACGAATTACTTTTTCTGTATCATTAATAATTTTTGGATTCTTAATAGAATCGATTGCTAAATTAATGGTAGCAATTGGTGTTTTAAACTCATGAGTCATATTATTGATAAAATCAGTTTTAATTTCTGAAATTTTCTTCTGTTTTATCAATTGATATAAAGAACTTGAAAATGCAATAATAATGATCAATATAAAAAATAATGATAATAACAAAATACCAGAAATACCTGATAAAATATGCTTGTTTTTTGTTGGAAACGTAACATATAAAATATACTCTGGAACATCAAATTCATCTTTAAATAAAGGATAAGGATAACTTTCTTTTGTGTTAATTGTGTAATAACCAGATTTTAATTTTGTTGCTAAACCATCATTTCCATATACACCGTATTTAAAATCTAAATTTATATTACGCTTTTGTAATTCATTTTTTATAGTTTCATTAAGCTCCCTATTATTTACTCTTTGATTTATTGGATATATTTTTTTGTAATTATTCATTACATCATCATAAAAACTTTCATTTATTTTTTTTGATCTAGTAGTAAATGAATAACGCTTTTCATCAATTGGTTTAAAAAGATCATCAACTCCCTTTATTAAGGTTGTTTGAGAAAAATCTCTTTTGCTTGAAACTCTCGTATAAATAATACTTTCATTATCTAGAAAATCTAACGGAATTTCAAAGTTTTCTTCTAAAACTGTGGTTCCAAATGTTATTTTTCTATTGTTTGTGGTATCAATTTGCTGAATTAAAAAATTTTTTATTTGTGCATTATCAGCAGAAGCTTTTGCACTAATTATATCCTGTATTTCAGCATTAATCTGGTTTTCTTCTTTTTCATGAATTCTTTCTACAACACTACCTAGAGATTTTTGAACATCATTGGTAAATTGTTCGTTTTTACTTTCTACAGCATTGTTAATCCAATAGAGCTGAACAGCGATAATTCCCATCAGGGAAACGCTCATTAAAACTACAATAAGAACAAACATTTTCTTGCCCATATATCAAAGTTAAGTTATTAAAAAATTGGAATTAACGATTTTAACCTAAATTAACAAAAAGAACTTAAATTTAAGAGTAATTTAACAGAATTGTTGAATATTCAAAAAATCAAACATCTTATTGTGTTAAAATATTATGAATTTTATGAACCTGATTTACAGTGTTTTCGAGTTTTTCGTTATAGATTATATAGTTGGATTGTAGCATTTTTTTTGCATCATTCCATTGGCTTTTCATTCTATTTAAAACGGCTGTTTTGGTTGATGAATCTCTGGCTATTACTCTATCAATTTTTGTATTTAAATCTGCATAGACAGTAATAACAATATCGCAAAAAATATTGCTTTTACTTTCGAATAAAATAGCATTCTCGTAAATAATGTATGCTTTGTCTTGATTTTTCTTGATAAAATCCTGAAAATGTTTTCTTACTTCTGGATGTACAATTCCATTTAAAACAGCGAGTTTTTCTTTATCCTTAAAAACAATTTCTGCAATAAATTTACGATTCAACTCATCATCTATAAAAGACTCTTTTCCAAACTCCTTTACCAGTTTTGTTTTTATAATTTCAGACGAATTCATTAATTTTTTAGCTTCAACATCAGCAATATAAATAGCAACATTTTTAAACTTGGCAAACATTTTTGCAACGGTTGTTTTACCACTTCCAATACCACCTGTTAAACCAACAATTTTCATTTATTTTTGAATTAAAAAATCAATTTTATTAGGAATTATTTTTATATTTTTTATAAAATCTATTTCCGTTGTTATTTTAGGGATCAAATAGCCTACATCATTTTTAACAGCCATTGCATAATCGCATTCTACTACAAAAGATGCTTCTGAAACTTTTGCAAAATTAGATAAGGCAACTACATAAACAATTTCTACTTTATCCGTTAAAATAGTTAAGTTTGTATTTTCTGGTAAATTTTTAATGATAAAAGGAACCTGAAGAGTACCTTCCGTAAACTTATCTACTTTACCAGCAATAGTTACTTTCGTATTTTTAAATTTTAAATTATTTTGCTTTGTAGATTTTAAGATAGCAACTTCTTCTGTAAAGCTACCCTTTACACCTTTCAGCGTTAAAGGACTTAAATTAAGATATTTAATGCTATTTAACTGATCTTCTGGCCCAGAAATTACAATAGAATCTGGAGTTACTTTAAGTTGATCTAACAAGTCGTAACCAATATGATACGTAATATCTACTTTTGGTTTTAATGCTACTTTTTTAGAGGTTAAAACACCTAAATTTAAAAATATAGTGTCTTGCATTATTTCTTCTAAAACAATACCACTTAACAATTGTTTTTCAATTTTTGTAGTTTGATTTCTAGGAAGAAAATAAAATTTTGAAGCGTTTTTTTTCCTCAACCTAGAGGCATCTAAATTAATTTTTTTAGTAGTTAATTTAGCTCTTAAAATTTTAAAACCAGTTGCTGTAATAGAAAGATCTATTTTTTTTACAGGTATTTCTTGCAACAATTTATTTTGTGCAATATTATTATAATTTACTGGGTATGTAATAACGGTTGTATACTCTTTAGAAAAAGTAATTAATAACCATATCAAAAAAGAGATGATTACAAACGTAATAAATGTTTTCGGTATTTTCTTTGAAGATGTAGCCAAGAAATTTAATTTTAATGCAATCTAATGAAAAGCTTATAAACAAAAAAATGAGCTTTACTATTAAAAGAAAAGCTCATTTTTTAAAATTTAAAACTAATTTATTTTTTTACAGCAGGTGCTGCTAAATATTGTTTACTTAATTCCATTGAGATCGCTGCACGTTCAAACTTAATTTTACCTGCACCAGTTTCAATTGTAATGGTATTGTCTGTTGTATTTATTTCAGCAATTTTACCATGAATACCACTTGAAGTAACCACTTTTGCTCCTTTTTTAATTTCTGCTTGAAAAGATTTCTCCTTTTTTGCTTTTGACATTTGTGGTCTTATCATAAAAAAATATAAGACTAAAATCATTGCTGCAAAAGGCAACATACTTGCTAACGTTCCTGAATCCATGTGTAAAATTTAATTTGTTTTTTATTGAACTTTTGGTGTTACCATTCCTTTTAACGTTAAAATCTCTCTTCCAGATTCTGTGTTTGTTATCAAGGTAATGTTTTTCTGTTGTCTGTTTTGTTTACCATTTGTATTAAACCTTACTTGAATTTCTTCAGATTCTCCTGGTTTAATTGGTTTTTTTGGCCAAACTGGTACTGTACAACCACAAGTTACTTGTGCATCTGTAATTACCAAATCTGTTTTTCCTGAATTTGTTAATTTAAAGGTAGTTTCTATAACATCTCCTTCGTTTACAGTTCCAAAATCGTACACAGGGTTTTCAAAAGAAACAGAAGCTGCTCCATTTTTAATTTCTATGTCTCTAGATTTTGCACTTTCTAAATTATCGCTATTAATTTTAGTAGATGCGTTACTACCATTTCCACAAGAAATAAATAAGCTTGAAGAAATAATAAAAGCGAATAATATTGTTACTTTTTTCATGATATGATATTATTGATATTATATTTTTTGTAAAAATAATAAATAAATTCTCTTTAGCAATGAGGTTAAAGTAAACCTCTACCTATTTTAACAATTCTTTTATCTTTTGTTAATTCTTTAGAAATTTTATCTAACACTCCATTAATAAAATAACTACTTTTTACAGTTGAGTAATCTTTTGCGATTTCTATATATTCATTAATAGTTACTCTTGTAGGTATAGATGGGAATTCAATAAACTCTGTAATTGCCATTTTGATCAAAATCATATCAATGTCTGCAATTCTATCAGTTTCCCAGTTTGGTGTTTTATCAGCAATATCCTGCTCGTAATTTTGCTGTTTTAGAACTATTTTTCTAAATAATTTGCTCACAAAAGCCTCATCATCTGAATCTTTATACAAAACACCTAACGTAAAAGTATTACTAGCTTTTTGTTTGCCCAAAGACCTAACTAGCCAAGTGTTCACAAAAGGAATATCATCAACCCAAGAAATCATCTTGTCTTCATAATAGTCTGCTAACTTTTCATTAGGAGCAATTATTTCTTTGAAAAAACTAACTATAAAAGCTTGGTCAACTTTATAAGAATCTTCTACAGTATCTAAATATTTTTTATATAAATCACTTTTTTGTAATTCATCTAAAATTATTTTAACATACTCGCTATCTAATTCCCAGTTATTTAAACTATTTACTTCAATATAACTTTCAATACTTATGCTTTCTGCAATAAGATTGATCAGTTTATTGTCAATAAATTTGGTATTGGGTTTTAGGTCTTCTTTAGTGGCAAGAATTTTCTTTTTAGAAAGTGCCATTCTTTTTGCTGCTAGTTTTTGAACTTCCACCAAAAGTTGAAGGTTTAAAACGTACAAATCGAACATTTTTAGAACACTGTGTTTTAAAAATTTCTCCTCTTTAATCAAATCTTGATTTTGAGATTGCTGCATAGCGTATACAGATTGCATTACTTTAACTCGAATATGTCTTCTGTTAATCATTATAAAGAACTTAAAAGGCTTATTTATTTGCGATGCAAAAGTAGTGTTATTTTACTTTTTGATGCCTACTTTTTTAATTCTTTTTTAAGAAAATATATCTTAGCGAAACTCGTATATTCGTGCTTTATTTTAAAAAGCAAAAATCTCGTTTGAAAGCATTACAATATTTAAATAAATACTTCTCGAAATACAAATGGCGTATTTTAATTGGTTTACTAATTACTATTTTATCGAAACTTTTAGCATTACAAGTGCCAAAAATTATTGGCCAATCTTTTAATGTTGTAGAAGACTATTTAAAAGACAAAACTATTGATGTAGCATCTGTTAAAAAAGAACTTTTAATAAATGTACTTATTATTATTGGTGTTGCTCTATTAAGTGGCTTTTTTACTTTTTTAATGAGGCAAACACTTATTGTTACTTCAAGATTAATTGAGTTCGATTTAAAGAACGAAATTTATCAACAATACCAAAAACTATCATTAAATTTCTATAAAAAGAATAGAACTGGAGATTTAATGAACAGAATTAGCGACGACGTTTCTAAAGTTAGAATGTATGTTGGGCCAGCTGTCATGTACTCTATGAATATGATTGTTCTTTTTGCTGTCGGTTTTACACAGATGGTTCAGGTAGATTTAAAACTTACCTTATATACATTACTTCCTTTTCCACTTTTATCGATTTCTATTTTTGTTTTAAGCAAAGTAATTCATAAAAGAAGTACTGTTGTTCAAGAATATTTATCTGAATTAACCACATTTAATCAAGAATTTTTCTCTGGAATTAATGTTGTGAAATCTTATGGAATTGAAAAATTAATCATAAAAGATTTTGATAAAATTTCTGATCTGAGCAAAGAAAAAAATATTCATTTACAAAAAGCAAATGCACTCTTTTTTCCTTTAATGCTTTTATTAATAGGGATTAGCAACTTAATTGTAATTTATGTTGGTGGTAATTTATATATAAATGGCGAAATACAATCTGGAGTTATCATAGAGTTTATCATGTATGTAAATATTTTAACGTGGCCAGTTGCAGTTGTTGGTTGGGTAACATCTATGGTGCAACAAGCAGAAGCTTCGCAAGCAAGAATTAATGAGTTTTTAGATCAAGTACCAGAAATTAAAAACGAGAGTGAAACATCAACCGAAATTTATGGAAAAGTAACTTTTAAAGATGTAACTTTTACGTATGATGACACCAATATTACTGCTTTAAAAAACATCAATCTTACTATAAACTCTGGTGAAACATTAGCTATTTTAGGAAATACAGGTTCAGGTAAATCTACTATAATTGAGTTAATTTCTAGATTGTATGATACTACAGAAGGAACTATCTTTTTAGATGATACTCCTATTGAAGAATGCAATTTAAATGATATTAGAGGTCAAATTGGCTTTGTACCTCAAGATCCTTTTTTATTTTCTGATACCATTGGTAATAATATAAAATTCGGAAAAGAAGATGCTACAGAAGATGAAATTATTGAAGCTGCAAAAAATGCTGTAGTTCACGATAATATTATCGAGTTTACAAATGGTTACAATACCATTCTTGGAGAACGTGGAGTAACACTTTCTGGTGGACAAAAACAACGTGTTTCTATTGCTAGAGCCATTATTAAAAATCCTAAAATTTTAATTTTTGATGATTGTTTGTCTGCTGTAGACACAGAAACTGAAGAAAAAATACTCTCTAATTTAGAAAAAGTATCTAAAAATAAGACGACTTTTATTATAAGTCATAGAGTATCATCAGCAAAAAATGCGGATAAAATTATTGTTTTAGAAGCTGGTGAAATTATACAACAAGGAACTCACAATCAACTACTAACACAAGAAGGGTATTACAAGAATTTATACGAACAGCAACTTTTAGAAAAAGAAATTTAATCTTTAACATTGCTACGTAAAATATTTTGTTAGATTTGTAAATAAACAAACAATAACTACTATTATAAAGATTATGGCAGAGAGAGTTGAACAGGAAGAAATTTTTTCTCAGGTTTTAAGAGCTGGAAGAAGAACCTATTTTTTTGATGTAAGATCTACAAAAGCAGACGATTATTATCTTACTGTTACAGAAAGTAAAAAATTTACACATGATGATGGAACTTTCCATTATCAAAAACACAAAATTTATCTTTATAAAGAAGATTTTTCTGATTTTCATGAAATGTTAAAGAAAGCTACTGATTATATAGTTAATGAAAAAGGTGATGAAGTAATTAGTGAACGTCATCAAAAAGATTTTAAGAAAGAAGAAAGCACTGAAGAAGAAACGTCTCCAAAAAGTTTTACAGACATTTCTTTTGATGATATCTAGCAATAATTGCAGACTTTTTTATTAGCGAGTTTGCAGACTTTTTTAAAATTAATTTTCTTAATTAATTTAGATCATTAAAGCTTTAAGAAGAATTTTAATTCAGATTCAATTTACATTTATTTTACTAAAAAAACCGTAAGCTAACGTTTACGGTTTTTATTGTTTTATAATGTTTCAAATATTCAAATATAATTACAAAACCTTTTTCATTGTTTCGCTTTTAGATACAGTTTCCTTCCACTCATTTTTTGGAATACTGTCTTTTGTAATGCCTCCTCCAACATAAATTAGTGCTGTATTATGGTTGATTTCCATACATCTTAAATTCACATATAGCTGCGAACTTTGAATAGCTGCATTTGAGTTTTTTAGATTTAATTCACCCAAAAAACCAGTGTAAAAACTTCTGTTATAATTTTCGTTTTTGATGATAAAATCTCTTGCCATGTTTCTTGGCAAACCACAAACTGCAGGAGTTGGGTGCAAAGCTCGTATTAAAGATTTTAAATCGGCTTTTTCTAATAACTTCCCTTCTACTTTAGTTCTTAAATGCAATAAATTTCCAGCTCTAATAGTTTCTGTTTTATCAATTTTTAAGTTCGATGAAATTGTTGCCAATTGATTTTCTATAAAATCGGTTACTAATTGCTGTTCTTCTAATTCCTTACTTTTCCAAACTACGTTAATTTGTTCTGTAGATTTAGATTCTGAATCTTTTTCAGCAACTTGAGTTCCTGCTAAAGACATCGTTTTAAAATTAGCATCAGCAACTTGCAACAAGGTTTCTGGAGTTGCTCCTAACCACAAACCTACTTTTGGATGAAACCAAACATACACAAATGCATTTTCATACTTTTTTAGTAATTTTTGATACACTAAAAGCAATTCAAAGTCAGATAACTGAACTAATTCTTTGCGTGAAATTACTACTTTTTGAAGATCGCTATTATTAATTTCATCAATGGCTTTTTCTACAATTTTAATATGATTTTCTTTGGATTCTTCATCAACTGTAAAATCATTTTCATCAAAATTAAAATCGTTTAACAACAATTCTTCTTCCAAGAATGTAGCTTTTTCTGATGGAAATAAAATTGCTTTTTCATCAACATTAAAAGGCGCAAAAACAAAGCCAGATTCTATAAAATTATCTGTAAAGGTTAAAGAATCATCATTCATAAAAAACCCGGAAATTTTGTTTTCATTAGGCTTTCTATAAGCTACAAAAGGTAACTTATCCTTGTAAAATGCTGTGATTGTGTTAAAAATCTTCAATATAAATAGTTTAATAATTCTTCTTTACTAAATTTAAAATTTGATAAAATCTGCTAAACATTTCATCAAAAAATCAAATCATTTCTATTATCTTTTTGCTAAAATAATATTCGTCATTTTAGCAATAGAAATTAAATTATCATCTTCATCAACAATTTTAACTTCCCATAAATGAGTTGTTTTTCCTTTGTGAATATTTTTGGCAGTTGCAAAAACCACACCTTCTCTTTTACTTTTTATGTGATTTATAGAAAGCTGAATTCCATTCACAAATTGTTCTTTACTATCAATAAAAAAATTGGAAGCTGCACTGCCCACAGTTTCTGCCAAAGCTGCAGTTGCTCCTCCATGCAATTGTCCATAAGGTTGATGAACTTTAGGTGAAACTGGCATTTTAGCTGTTAAAAAATCATCACCAATAGCAACATATTCTATATCAAGCGTTTCCATTAATGTGTTTTTATTACGAGCGTTAAATGCTTTTAAAAGTTCTTTTGTATCCATTCTAAAGGTTTTATCTTGTAAAAATACGCATAAAAATTTGTATTTTTGCCATTGAAAAGAGCAAGAGATTATGTACAAAATAAGAATTATTTTAGATACCAAAGAAGATATTATTAGAACTATTTTAGTTGATGAAACTATTGATTTAGAAATTTTACACAAAACAATTGCTTCGTCTTTTGGTTTTGCTGGTCAAGAAATGGCTTCTTTTTACAGAACTGATGACGAATGGACTCAAGGTGAGGAAATTCCGTTATTTAATATGGCAGAAGCTGGCGAAGATATTTCAATGAAAGGTTGTGTTTTAAATGAAACACTTCCAGATGAAAATAGCAAACTTATTTACGTGTACGATTTCTTAAAAATGTGGACTTTTTATGTGGATGTTGTTGAAATATCTGACGAAAAAAGAGACGATTTACCTCAAATAATTTTAACTGTTGGCGAAATTCCTGCTGAAGCTCCAGAAAAAGAATTTGTTGCAGAAAAAGTAGATGATGGTTTTGGTGATGAAGAAGATATTGATGACGAGTTTGGGCACTTTGATGACTTCGATTACAATGAATATTAGGAAATTTGTGTAATTGTGTAATTGTGTAATCGTGTAAGTGTTAAATTGTGTAAAACGCTGACTATTAAATATTATGTAATTATTTCCAAGTGATAAAAAATTGCCACGAATTCACGAATTTATTTAAGTATAACCTTAAAATAATTCGAGAATTCGTGGCAAAATATTTTTAGAATACTTTTTCCATAAAATTGGAAACTGAATACTGCTACTGCCAACTGTAAACTGAATACTGCAAACTGAATATTGTAACAATTTCGTACTTTAGTCGTCTTACTTTTATAACTGACTAAATCAATTTCTTTGGAAACAATCTTATCTCTCAAAAATCTCGATAAAAAATACGGAGCTGTTCATGCAGTAAATAATCTTTCTTTTGATATTCAAAAAGGAAATGTTTACGGAATTCTTGGACCAAATGGCTCAGGAAAATCAACAACTTTAGGCATTATTTTAAATGTTGTAAACAGAACTTCTGGCGAATTTTCCTGGTTTAATGGAAATTTATCTACCCATGAAGCACTTAAAAAAGTAGGCGCAATTATAGAACGTCCAAACTTTTATCCTTACATGACTGCAACTCAAAATTTAGCGTTGATTTGTAAAATAAAAGGAATATCCACAGAAAAAATAGACGAAAAATTACAAACTGTAAATCTTTTTGAAAGAAGAAATAGCAAGTTTAGCACCTTTTCATTAGGAATGAAACAACGTTTGGCAATTGCATCTGCATTGTTAAATGATCCAGAAATTTTAATCTTAGACGAACCAACAAATGGTTTAGATCCTCAAGGAATTCATGAAATAAGACAAATCATCAAAAAAATTGCAGCAAATGGAACCACTATTTTATTGGCTTCGCATCTTTTAGATGAAGTTGAAAAAGTATGTTCTCATGTGGTTGTTATTAGAAAAGGAATAAAATTATATGCTGGTAGAGTTGATGAAATGACAGCCTCTAAAGGTTTGTTAGAACTAAAAATTGATACAAATGAAGCTGAGTTAATACAACTTTTAGAAAATCATCCTGCAATTTTAAAAGTAACTAAAGATCACGAAACGATTATTGCTACTTTGAATAGTGAAATTTCAGCAACAGAAATAAATACTTTATTGTTTAACAAAGGTTTTGTTTTAAGCCATTTGGTAAAACGTAAACCAAGTTTAGAGCAACAATTTTTAGATTTAACCAACAACAACTAATCAACAAAACCTAAAGTCATGTTAAGACTACTCACTATAGAATTTCATAAATTAAAATACAATAGAGCAAGTAAAGTGTTATCTATTATTTACTTTGCTTTGCTTACATCCATAGCTTTAATTGCTGCCATAAAATTTGAATTTGGAAGTTTCAAATTGCATTTAGCAGATGCAGGAATTTTCAACTTTCCATATATTTGGCACTTTAACACGTACATTGCTTCCATTTTAAAATTCTTTTTACTCTTGGTAATTGTATCAATGATGTCTAACGAATACAGTTACAAAACGCTAAAACAAAATTTAATTGATGGTTTAAGTAAAAAAGAATTTATCCTTTCTAAATTTTATACAGTTATTGCATTTGCAGCAATTTCAACAGTGTTTGTTTTTGTAGTTTCTTTAGTTTTAGGATTGGTATATTCAGATTATAATGAGATTGCAATTATAGTTTCTGATTTAGATTATTTAGTAGCTTTTTTTATAAAACTAGTAGGTTTCTTTTCCTTTGGTTTGTTTTTAGGAATTCTTGTAAAACGATCTGCATTCGCAATTGGAGCCATGGTTATTTGGTTAATTATTGAAAGTATGTTTAAAGGCTTTTTATATTGGCAATTTCAAGGTGCAGAAAAAACTGGTGATAAAGTTGATGCTGTTATGCAATTTTTACCTTTAGAAGCAATGAGCAACTTAATAAAAGAACCATTTTCTAGACTAGGAGCTGTTAGATCTGCTGCCAATACAATGGGTGAAATTTTTACAAAAAGCTATTCTGTAGATTTTTCAAACATTTTAATCGTCTCTTTTTGGACGTTTATCTTTATCTTTTTATCCTATAAATTATTATTAAAAAGAGATTTATAATCTTATAATTTCAATAAAAAAATCACGAATGGAGTATCATAATTAAAAAATGATACTCCATTTTAATTTTGTGTATAAAAAGGTTTAAAGTTCTAGTAAGAAGACTCTTTTATTATTTATTTCTTATTATTTTTAGCAAATAATTCTTAATTAAATAATTACACATTGAAATTAAAAATAGCAGTATTCATATTTCTTTTCTCTTTAGTTTGCGTTACCAATATAAACGCTCAATTAAGCAAAAAACACTACTTACCACCAATTACAAGTGATGATCCAATAGGAAACCAATACATCTATATTTCTACACCTAAGAATAAAAATGTTTCGTTTAGAATTATACCAATTGGTCAGCCAACCTCAGAGATCAATTCAGGTATTGTTTCAAATGCATCTCCATTTACAACAACCTCATTTAAAGTAGGTACTCAATTGTTTCAACCTTCAGATGAAACAGCAACCATAATTTCTAATAAAGGTTATATTATAGAAGCAGATGATGTTGTGTATGTTTCTGTGAGAATGCGTTCTTCAAACACATTTCAAGCAGCAGCAATTGTTAGTAAAGGTCTTTCTGCTTTGGGTACAGATTTTAGAATGGGTGCTTTTGCTAATGATCAATCTAGAGGAGGCCATTTAAATTTTGTTTCTGTAATGGCTTCTGAAGACAATACAAATGTAACTTTTGATGATTTTACAGCAGGAATTAATGTGAATAATTATACAGGAACTTTTCCTTTTACTAGAATTTTAAATGAAGGTGAGAGTTTTATAGTTTCAGTTTCTTTTGATGCAGGAGGAGATCCTAATGATTTGATAGGTACACTTATAAAATCGGACAAACCTGTAATCGTTAATTCTGGTTCTGCAACCAGTAGTTTTTATGGTGGCGCAAATGGTCGTGATTATGGAATGGATCAAATTGTTGATGCTTCTAAAATTGGTACAGAATATATTTTTGTAAAAGGTGATGGACAAAATAATTGGGAAAATGTTTTAATTGTTGCTCATGAAGATAATACAGAAATAAACGTAAATGGAACAGGAACTGCTGTTGCCACTATTAATAAAGGAGAATGGCATGTGATAGAAGGTAGTTCTTACAATACTGCAGGTAATTTATATGTAAAAACAACAAAGCCAGCTTTTGCGTATCAAGGAATAGGTTTTGGATCTAGTGCAGCTAACCAAGGTTTATTTTTTGTACCACCTTTAAGTTGTGAAAACAGAGGTAAAGTTGATAATATTTCTGAAATAGATAAAATTGGAAATGATTTTTTTGATGGTGGTGTTACTATCGTTACGAATGTTGGAGCAACTGTTCGAATTAATGGCGAATCTATTTCTTCTTTTAATACTTCTGGACCTAATGTTGTGACTGGTAATCCAGGTTACGAAACCTATAAAGTAACCAATCTAACAGGAAATATTAGTGTAGAAAGTAGTGAAGAATTGTATTGTGCTTATTTTAATAGAAATGGTGCAGCAACTTCTGGTAGTTTTTATTCGGGTTTTCCTTCATCTCCAGAAATTAACTTCAACACTACAGTTTCATCCTTAGGAAACTGCATTCCAAATGTAACTTTACAAGCTGCCAATACAGATTTGTTTGACAGTTTTGAATGGCAATATTTTAACGAAACAACAGCAACTTGGGAGCAAAAAAGCACTGATTCTGAATACAAACCTATAGAATCTGAACCTGGTAGATATAGATTAATAGGTTTTATTGCTTGTACAGGAACTACGTTTGAGTCTGTAGAAATTCCTGTTAGTATTTGTCCTGATGATTTTGATGGAGATTTAATCATCGATAATTTAGATGTTGATATTGATAATGATGGGATTTTAAATTGTGATGAATCTATTGGAAATGCTTCTTTAAATATTGCTGATAGTAACAATCCTTCAATTATTTTTCTAGATAATTCAACAAACAACACCATAGTTTCTGCTGTTTTTGCACCATCGCAAGCAGACAATACTTTTACTGGTGATGTTAATGGAAATTTTGAGTCGATTATAAATGCTGGAGTGGAATCTAAATTAAGTTATCAACTCAATTTTACACAGAATGTAAATTTTAGATTTACACAAAATATCACCACAAATCATACTATTTCAGAAGGTGAATTTTTTATTATTAAAATTGGTCCAAACAATAAAAATCTAACGCTTTTAGATCCTAATGACGAATTATTAATTGATACTAATTTTGATGGAGAATTCGAAAATGGAGTTACCAATATTTCTGCATCAGAAATCCATTTTCAATTTAAAGTGAATTCAGCAGGAGCTTCTAGCACGTTTGAGTTTTTAGCGAATCAAGTAAATCAAATAGAATTTCAACATCAATCTAATGGAATTTCTTCAACATCAACCTTTAATGGAAACCTGCAATTAACCTGTTTTTCTTTAGATTCAGATGGAGATGGAATTGAAAATATGTTCGATTTAGATTCTGATAATGATGGAATTCCTGATATTTCAGAAGCTTCTTCACCTACTCTTACATTATTAAATACAGATGTAAATCAAGATGGTTTAGATGATGCTTTTAACGGAATTACTACAAATATAGATTCAGATAATGATGGAATTCCAAATTATGTAGATTTAGATTCGGACAATGATGGTATTTACGATTTAGTAGAAGCAAATCATACTGGAATTGATGCGAATAATGATGGAATTTTAGATGATGCAAATGCTACAAATGTTGGAATAAATGGATTGTTAAATTCTTTAGAAACAGTTTTAGATAATGGAATATTAAATTATACAATTGCTGATACTGATGCTGATACTATTTTTAATTTTATAGAATTGGATTCAGATAATGACGATTGTTTTGATGTTACAGAAGCTGGTTTTACAGATGATAATAATGATGGTTATTTAGGAGTTTCACCAGTTCAAGTTGACGATAAAGGAAGGGTTATTAATAATTCAGATGGATATACAAGTCCTAATTTAGACTATACAACAAGTGCACCAATCACAATAAGTACTCCTTTTGTTGATGTCACTTTTTGTGAAGATTTAACAGATACTATGACCATAGATACTACAGCAGATGCCTTTCTTTGGGAGGTTTCTGTGGATGGAACTAGCTGGAACACAATCACAGATAACACCATTTATAGTGGAGCAACTACAAATACGTTGCAAATTACAAATACACCTTTAAATTTTGATGGTTTTTTATATCGAGTAATTTTAGGTAGAGCTGGAAATGCTTGTCCAAAAACATCAAACGAAATTACATTAACAGTAAATCCTGCTCCAATTGTAACTCCAGAAGTAGATTTATTACAATGTGATGATGATTTGGATAGAATATCGACTGTAAATCTTACAGAAGCAGAAATTAGTATTTCTACAAATTCTACCAATGAAACTTTCCAATATTTTGCTACAGAAGCAGATGCAATTGCAGGAACTCCTTTGGTTGCAGACGAATTGCGTTATCCTGTTAATCAAAATGGAGAAGCTTGGGTAAGAACTATTTCTTCTGAAGATTGTTACCGAATTTCTAAAATTAATTTAGAAGTAGAAGCTGCAGCAGATGTGGCTTACAACAAAGAATTTGATGCTATTTGTGATGATTTTTTACAAACTGATGGCACAGATGGACCTGCAAATGATGATACTGATGGAATTACAAACTTCGATTTTAGTGAAGCTAATGCTGAAATTTTAGTATTCTTCCCTCCTCTTTTACAACCAGATTTAGAAATCTCTTATTATGAAACTAGAGCAGATAGAACTGCTGTTTTAAATGAAATTCCAGATATTGGAAATTACAGAAATATCAATTTTCCTTCAGATGTTACAAGACAAACTATTTATTTTAAAATCACCAATAAAAACAATAATAACTGTTCTGGAACTGGTGAATTATATTTAAAAACAAATACAGTTCCTAAAGCTGAAATCGTTCCAGATTTAGAAGTGTGTGATGATGTCAATGATGGTGATGAAACCAATGGAATTGTACAATCTTTTAATTTAGAATTACAAACTACTGGTATTTTAGATGGTCAAAATCCTGCTGATTTTATAGTAACTTATCACCTTTCTGCAGCTGATGCCAATACTGGAGATGATGCTCAAACATCACCTTTTGCAAATACGACTCGTGATTCACAACCAATTTTTGTGAGAGTTACCAATAACGCAACTGGTTGTTTTACAGATCATACTTCGTTTAATGTGGTTGTAAATCCTATTCCAATTGCCAATTTTGTTGATGATTTAGAAATTTGTGATGAAAATTCTGATGGATCTGCAAGAAATGGCTTTTCACAATCTATTGATTTAGAATCCCAAACTGCTGGTATTTTAGGAACTCAAGATCCAAATACGCATTCAGTTACGTATCACAGATCTTTGGCTGAAGCTAGAAATGGAGGTAATCCTTTGATTTCTCCATACTCAAATAGCACTCCAAATAGAGAAACAATTTTTGTACGTATTTTTAATACGGATACACAATGTGCTAACCCAATTTCTAATTTTGATGTGA
>CAXBPL010000042.1:0-22039 GCA_963977615.1 uncultured Polaribacter sp.
TATCATTATTACTAATTTCTTGTTTGGGTTTTTCTAAAAAAGAAGAAACCAAAAAAGGAAAAGCAATTTATATTCCAACTGAAACTACTGAAATCGCTTATTTTGCAAGTGGCTGTTTTTGGTGTGTAGAAGCTATTTTTGAAAGTGTACATGGAGTAGAGGAGGCTATTTCTGGTTATGCAGGTGGTCATACTAAAAACCCAACGTATGAAAGTAGTAATACTGGAAAAACAGGTCATGCTGAAGCTGTTGCAGTGTATTATAATCCTAAACTTATAAGTTTTAAAACTTTGGTAGATGTATATTTTGGTTCTCATAATCCAACAACTGTAAATGGGCAACACCCAGATTATGGTTCTCAGTATAGATCTATTGCATTTTATCAAAATGATGCCGAAAAGAAAATTATTGAGGATGCAATTGCTGTATTAAACAAAGAAACGTACAATGGAAAAATAGCGACTGAAGTTACTAAATTTACTAAATTTTATGAGGCTGAGGAATATCATCAAAATTTTGAAAAAAGAAATCCAAATCAGAGCTATATAAAATCGGTTTCTATACCAAGATTAAATAAATTTAAAAGTAAATTTCCTGAACTGTTGAAAGATTCAAAGCATTAAAAAGCATCAATGTTTTTTGAAGAAAAAAAACTATTTTAAACATAAAAAAACCTCACTAATAGTGAGGTTTTTTTATGTTTAAAATAAAGAATTAATTTTGTGCTGGTTCTTTAATTTCTGGTTCTTTAATATTCAATTTAGCCATAACTAATTTAGTAACATCAAATTTTTGATCTATGTAAGCAAACTGATTTCCAGTAGTTGTTAAAATAAGTGTATACCCATTTTCTTTGGCAATTTCCTCGATTGCAAGATTTAGCTTTTTATACAAAGGACGCATTAATTCATTTTGTTTTAACTGCATCAATTTGTTTCCATTATCTTGATATTGTTTAATATCTTGCTCTAATTCCGTTAATTCTTTAACCAACGTTTTTTTCATTAAAGCACCCATTTCTTTTTCTTTATCATTAAAATCTTTAACTCTAGCTTGATAATCTTCCATTTTAATAGAGAACATAGAATCTAATCTTGCTCCATATTCTTGAGATCTTGCAATAACAATTTTAGATTCTGGCATTATATTTATTATATAACCACTATCGATAGTTCCTGTTTTTGTTTGTGCAATTGAAAAAGTGCTGATAAAAGCAAATAGTAATAAAGTAAGTTTTAATTTCATGGTTGTAATTTTAGATGCGCAAAGATATAAAAGTGAACGACTTGCCCAAGTTTGCAAATCACAAATAAAGTTTAAATTTTAATAATTAAATATCTTGCAGTTTTTGTAAATCGGTTGAATTGGTAATGGCAATTTTTGCATCTGCCAAAAGGTTTTCTATTTCTTTATTTATAATTTCAATTTTATCGTTTTTTGAAGTATAAGTTTTAAGATTATTTAAGAATAAAAGCATCTTTTTTACGACGATTACATCGTGTTTACAATAGGTTCTTAAAGAAGCCATTACTTTGTAAATTAAATCTTCGAACGCTACTATGTGTAATAAAATAATACATTTATCTTCTTCAAAAATAAAATCTTTCTCTTGTTTTACAACTCTTAACTTAAATAATTCGTGTAAATAATCGATAGCATTCATGGCAGTTCCAGGATCATTTATTCCTGGGGACATCGCTTTTAAAGCAATTTCTTTTAAATGTTTAAAGGCAATTAAATAATTATCTTCTATAAATTCATCATTAGAAAAATCGAACGCTTTATATATTTTATCAGTATTTTTTTCTTCTAATTCTTTTTCGATTTTAAATAAAACTTCGCCTTTGTAACAAAGTGTCCCTTTGTGTGAAACTATTTCTAATCTACAATCATTATTAAGAGAAATTTCTTTTAGCATTTTAATAGAAACATCTTGAAAATAACCAGTTTCTTTCGATTTAAATTCGATCCAATTAGAAGTGTCTGGAAAATTAAATTCTTTATCTTTTTCTAAATCTAACAGATCTTGTAATTTTTTATGAGCTGTTTTGCTAATTCTATTCATTATAAATTCAATTTGAATTTCTTGTGAAATAGAATGAATAAAGTAAATAAAAGAGCCTAAAGAAAAGACCATAAAAATGATACTCCAAAGCACTGAAAAACCAGGAAGCTGATATTTATTTCCTGAGGGTTCTATAAAAACTAGAATAAAAATACAGTATAAAATTGTAGCAATATAAATACCTAAAATTATTTGATGTTTCCTGTTAGATATTAAACCTGGTAATAATCTTGGCGAAAAATTACTGGAAGCTTGGTTTAGTAAAATCATCACCATAGAAAAACTAAACACCATAATTGAAATTAAACCTCCAATAAATGTTGTTAAAATATTTCTTGCAGTTTCAGTATTATTGATGACTAATTGAGGAAGAAATTCTATTAAATATTTTGAGATTCCTTGGTTTTCTGCATACATCATTATATACGCAAAAACGCAACCTGCCAAAGAAATTATAGTTGGAAAAAAAGCAATTTTATCTTTTAGATGATAAACTTTTCTAAAGAATTGTAAAAATCTATCTTTCATTTTCTATGCTATTTTCTACTTCATTAATAATTTTTTCTATATCCGATTTATAATCGAACCACAATGTTTTTTCATCTCTTTTAAACCAAGTAATTTGTCTTTTTGCAAAACGTCTTGTATTTTTTTTGATTTCAGCAATGGCAAATTCCTTTGTAAACTCATCATCAAAAAAAGAAAATAATTCTCTGTAACCTACAGTTTGTAGTGCATTTAGGTTTTTATGCTGATGTAAATTTTGCGCTTCTTCAACCAAACCATTTTCAATCATCAAATCTACTCGTTGGTTTATTCTGTTATAAATAATTTCTCTATCTGCAGTTAAACCAACTTTTATAACGTTAAAATTTCTTCGTTCTTTTGGTTTGTTTTTAAATTCGGAATACGTTTTTCCTGAACCAATACAAATTTCTAACGCTCTCATTATTCTATGAGGATTATCTAAAGCAATTGTATTGTAGGTTTCTACATCTAATTTTTGCAATTTTTCTTGTAAACTTTCAATGCCTTTTTCTTCGAGTTCTTTGGTTAAATCTTCTCTTATTTTTGGGTCAACTTCAGGAAAATAATCCAATCCTTTTAAAACAGCATCTACATATAAACCACTACCACCAACCATAATTTGAATTGGGTTTTCTAAAAATAAATCCTCTAGCTTTGCTAAAGTATCTCTTTCAAATTCACCAACATTATAAGCGTCAAAAATACTTCTGTTTTGTATAAAGTGATGTTTTGCAGCTTTTAACTCATCTGCAGAAGGTACAGCAGTTCCAATTGTCATTTCTTTAAAAAATTGCCTTGAATCGCAAGAAATTATATCACTCTTAAAATGATTCGCTAATTGTATACTTAAAGCAGTTTTACCAATTGCAGTAGGTCCAACAATGGTTATTAAGGTGTTTTTCATATGAAATTATGGATTTAAAACGCTTCCACAATTGTAACAATAAATAGCTTTATCCTTGTGTTTTTCTTTCAAACAATTAGGGCAAGATTGTGTGTTTAGGTCTTCGTTTAAGGTAGATTTTGTTAATTCAGAACTTACAATACCAGTTGGAATGGCAATAATTGCATATCCCAAAATCATAATAACACTTGCAATTAATTGGCCTAAAGGTGTTTGTGGAGCAATATCTCCAAACCCAACAGTGGTTAAAGTTACAATTGCCCAATAAATACTTTTTGGAATGTTTGTAAAGCCATTTTCTGCACCTTCAACCATATACATAACTGTACCTAGAATAATACAGATGATGACCACAAAGAAAAGAAATACAGATATTTTAGCTTTACTAGCTTTCATTGCTAGCGTAAGTTTTTCTGATGCTCCTGTATATCTTGCTAGTTTTAAAATTCTAAAAACACGTAATAAACGTAAAGCTCTTAAAGCAACTAAACTATGAGAACCCACTAATATAAAGGATAAATACATGGGTATTGTAGCCAATAAATCTATAATACCATAAAAACTAAACACGTATTTTAATGGCTTTTTAATCGAAATAATTCTTAAAATATATTCTAATGAAAAAAAGATAGTAATAATCCATTCACCTATGTATAAAAGTTCATGGTATTTAAAATCAATTCTTTCTACACTTTCTAGCATTACCAATAAAATACTGGCAATAATGGCAATTAACAGAATAACATCAAAAAGTTTACCTTCTGGTGTATCTGCTTCATAAATAATTTCATGAATTTTTTCTCTCCAAGATATTTTTTTTGCTTTTTCTTCCAATATTATATAATGTTTCTAACACAATATTACAAATATATAATGAAATAGTGAACTATTTTTAAAGCCTATTTCTTGGTGTTTATAAGGGGTTTATTAAATATTAAAAAAAAAGTAGAATTTATAAAACCGTACATCATTAAAACTCGTAAGTATAAGTGAGATTCAATTTAACAAGAAATTAAAAAATAATATCCCTAAATATTAAAATATATATGACATTTTTTGAGAGTAGAAAATATTGTTTGGTTAGTTTTAGTTAGATAGGAGTGCCTATTATTCTAAAAATAATAGGTACTTTTTAAAAATCTTACACCTCTATAAAATAGTTTGAGCTTAAATTTGGTTGATTTTAGTTTGATTAGGAGCCTGTTATAGAAATATAGCAGGTTTCTTTATATATAGATAATTAGCGGTAATTTAGATCTTAAATCAATTTTTTATTTAACTATTATAATCGAAATAGAGTTCCCCTAAGTGTTCTATGTTTGTGTTATTATTTACTCTAATTGTACTATATAATATCAATTGTTAAATAAAGCAATCTTTAAATTTTGATTAAACTGAATGTCTTCACTAATTTCTTCAATCCAAACATCGTTAATTACATTTGCATTCCAATCTGATTTTGTGTATTTACGATACGTAGGTATTAAAATACCTTGCACATTTTTATAAGTAACACGCATTAAAATTGGATCTGTTACATTCTTAGAAACCACAGTAAACAAAAATTGATCAATTAAATGAGTCTCTGGATTTATATACACCTGATAAATATCTGAAGCTTCGTCATTTTGTGTTTTAAAAGTTATTTTGACTAAATCATACATTTTATCATCCATATTATTTTGACCTAAATATTCATAATTGATATTAGGATCTAATAATTTTTGCATCATAGCAAACCAATAAAAATTTGTTTTACGAGTAAATGTTGCACTCACAATAACGTTATTGTTGTTTACTTCTTGTCCATCTAATGTTATCCAAAAATCTGATCCATTATATGCTTGTTGCATTTTACCTTTTAATTCTGGTAATGTTCTTTCGTGTTTTATATAATCTCCATGAGAAAGTTCACCGTTAAAAATGTAAGATTCTGTAGATACGTCTTCTTTTTGATCTGGAGTTCTATAGGTATATTTAAAAACAACATCTTTTAAATTCAGTAAATCTTGATAATTTCCTGTTTTTTGCGACATTTTGTAAATTAACTCATGTCCTTTATTTTGAAATGAAATTGGTTTAACTTCTTGAGTTCCTTCTGTATTTTTGTTTGATTCTTTCTTTTTAATTTCATTATTACCACAAGCAGTAAAAAGTGCACTGAAGAAAATTATAGCTACTAATTTTGAATACTTCATTCTATTATCTAATTTTTATATTTAATATTTTTGTTGATGGAATTTTACGCTGTAATTGACTAACAAACCTTCCTAAAATTTATTATTATTTCTAATCGAATAACAAATCTAAACAATCGTTTAGAAATATTAAAGGTTTTATACTTTTATTTTAAATGTATTGAAAAAAATATCAGTAGATTTTAATAGAAAAAGGAAATATTTAATATAAAAAAATGAAGATAAAGAAGTTTGGATTTTTATTTCCTATTTTTTTATAATTTTGAAATTCTGAATTTTATTGTTTTCATATGTTAGATTTATAAAATAAATTCCTGCTGAATATTCTGATAAATCAATTTCAAATTCTTTTTGAATAAGTTCACTAGACTCAATTTTCAAACCATTTATATTAAAAATGCTAACTTTAAATTCAGTATTTTTATTTGATGAAATTTTAAATTTATTGTTTGAATTTGTATAAATCTTAAATATTTTTTCAAGTTTATAACTTTCAGCTCCTAAAACTACTGAGGAACAATTCTGACTTGTTTCCCAAGAATTTTTAAAGTTTTCATAGTTTGCTTGTTCTTCAACATAAGGATAATTTACGTGTCCAGATATAAGACCTGAAATTATTCCATTTTCAACTTTTAAATTCGGTGTAAATCCAAAAAAATCAGGTCTCCTATAGTCTCCAATAACTTCCCAATCGTTTTTTTTCTCTACTATTTTTGGAAGTATAATGACTAAAGTTTCATTTAATTCGCCTAATTCATCTGCTGCCATTGACCAATTTCCATTACAGTCAAAATCAACTCCATTCCAAATTCTAATAATAGTTTTGTTTTCCTGCCCTTTTAAAATATCAATTATTTCAAAATCAATTCCATCATTGTCAATAGAAACTATTTTTCCAAAAACAATTAAATTTTCAGAAAAAGATTCACTTGTTGAACAAAATGAGATTGGAGTATAACTACAAGCGAGAAGTTTTAATGTAAATGCAAAATTCACAATAAATAGTAAAATTAGTTTTTTCATAATTCCTTCTTTTTTGAATTAGATTGGTGCTTGTGGACGTTTGTGTATATGGTTTGTTGCGTGTTTCAAGCACGGAATTTAGTAAATAGTAACCGAATAGAAAAAATCCGCGAGGATTTTCTTAAAGAATCCAGCACTAGCAATGGATTATATACGATGCTGTACACAGGCTTTTTTATTCTCTTAACTTTTCAATTAATTGAACAAAACTCAATTCTTTATTTTTTAGTATTGAATTCATTAATGTTTCTCTAAACCTCAAAGTAAGATTAGGTAATTTTGAATCAATTAAAATCAGACCTTTTTCGTTTCGTTCATAATTATGTATAACAGAATTTCTTTGTGAGTAACAATCCCATAAAATTCTTGAATAATAGGATTTCAAATATCTATGATTTGGATTTATGCTTTTCTTTTCAAAAAGATATTTGATAAACGGATTTTTTACTTCTTTTTTGATTATTTGAAATTCAGTGTGTTTAGAATTCCTGATTTTTGCAAAATGTTGTTGCGATATATTTAATTCATTTGCTGAAGAGTTAGCGACAGAATTAAATATATAATTATCTATTAATGATTTTTCGTTTTGGTGAGAACTCGCAACTAAAATAGTAGAGATAATGTTAATTACGTTTATAGTGTTTTGTGAATTAACTTTTAATAACGTTTCAAAGTAATGCCAATAGTCTTCTGGGGTTCTTGAAATTTGAGCTTTGATGTATAAGTATTCATAATTTAGAAAATGCTCTTTACATTCTTTATTAACATTTTTTAATAAGAGAAATGGATTGTTTTCAAGAGATTTTTTATTCCATTCAGAAATTGTGTGGCTATTTTCTTTACGACTCCATTTTGAACTCAAATTTCTAAAATCTGTAGTTACTACGTAAGAATGGGGTTCAAATAATGAATTTGCCTCACATTTATAATCTATGAATTCTAATTCTCTTCTTATTTTGTTAATGGCTATTTGTTCTGCAATTCTTTTACTTGAGGCATTAATTTTAATTGTTGCTAAAATCATATCTTCCTTTGAGAAGAAGTCTTTAGAAAATGGACTCTGTTTAATTTGTATTTTTAAATCTTTGAGTTTTTTGTGATCAGGATGATAAAATGTTACTTGGTCATATTTAAATCTAAATGTTCTTTCTGCTTTTATGTTGTATATTCTAAAAACAAAATATTCTTTCTTACTAGATTCTTTTAGGAAATGTAAAATCCCTTCAAATTGTTGGTCAAAAGTTCTGTTTTGAATATATTCTTTTTTTGCCTTTAATAGATTGTTTTTGTTGTCCTGTAAAAAGGATTTAGGAAATGGGAAGTTATAAATGTCTTTTGTAATAATTCTAGTAAAAGTTTTTATTATATCATCTTTCGCTCTATTCGTTAATAAGAATTCACTTACTAGAATATTTGTATGGTGTATTAAATCACTTTTATGTTCAGAAAGAATATGAATACACTTAAGAAAACTTATAATTTCTTTTAGCGATTTTTTAAACATAACTTTCTTAAGTTCAATACTAAATCTGACTAAAGATGACTTGAAATTATCATTTTTGTTTATCCAATTTACTTTTGAAGATGCATTACCTTGCTTTTTATATTCTTTAAATAAATTAGAAACGAGAGAATAATTCTTAAAATCTTTAAAGTATTTATTTTCTTTTTGTAATAATGGATGGCTTAAATAAGTATCAATATATTTAGAACATTTACTGTTATTAGTGTCAATTTGGAAAATTATTTTTTCAGTTAAAGAAAGATAATTTTCGACATCTAAATAATCGCTTTTCTCAATTTGAGAAGCTACAAAATTAAAGTAGTTTGCAAAAAAGTTAACTTTAGTTTCTATTAACTTTTCAGGATGAGTAATTTGATTAAGAAAAGTCATTTTTAATTTTATTTAGAGTGCTCTTCAGCTTGTGTACAACTTAAGTATAATCAGAACTTTTATCTGCATATTCCCTAAAAAAGGAATAATATACAGAAGTTTTACTACTTATTATAAAACCAAAGTTAAGTTATTTAAAACAATAAAAAGAAAATCAACAATATTAAGAAGATACTGCTCCCAAAGTATACAATTGTTCTAGAGTAGGAGAGATGCTACCACCTGCAGGCTCTAAAGTTATACCAAATGCTTCAGATTGGTTTGCATTTGTAATGGTAAATATTTTGTTGGTATCAGCTGTAAAAGAATCTAAAGTTCCTAAACTTGTTGGTGTTAAAGGATCTAAAGTTAAAGACCAAACTTGGTATACTTTTCCTTTTGGAGGTTCAGGTAAACCTTTGGCATCTAAATAAATAGCGTTTGTTTTTTTGTCCCAATATACTTTTGCATAGGATGTTGGTGAAACTGCTTGGCCACCTAAAGGAATAGAAATAATATCTTTATCTCTAAAGATTGTAATTAGTTTTTCTGCAGAGGCTAAATTGGTAGAGGCACTATCTATTTGTGCTTCTAAAATTTCTTTTTCAGAATTTTCAGAGGCTAATTGCTCTTTCAATTTATTATTTTGAAGTACCGATAAAATTAAAGTGGAACCTAATATAAAAGCAGCTGCCCAACCAACATATTGTTTCCAAGTAGATGTTGGTTTTGCCAATGAAATCACTTTGGTTTCATCAACTTTTAATTTGTTTTTTATGTTTTCAAATGAATAAGAAGCATCTTTTTTAGTGGCTGCAGTTAATTGTATAATTGCTTTTTCTATAGATTCTACTTCTGCTAACAACACTGGATTTTCTTGAATTGCAGCATGTACTTCCTCATTTTCCTTTTCAGAAAGCGAGCCTGCTATATACAGTTCTAAAATTCCAGATGCTATGTAGTCTTTTGTATTCATTTTTTTTTAAACGCCTAACATTGTGCGTAATTCGCCAATGCAAGATCTGTTTCTTGTTTTTATGGTTCCTAATGGAATATCCAATTCTTCTGATGCTTCCTTTTGAGTAAAACCTTTAAAATATAGCAACTCAATTACAGATTTACATTTTTCGCCTAATTTGGTTACAAATTCTTTTAAACCAATTGTGTTTGTTTCGCTATCTAAACTAGAACTGCTTTCCAATATATCTACGAAAAAATCTGCACTAAGGTTTTGTTTAGATTGTTTAAATTTTTTAGAACGTGTGTAATCGATAGCTGCATTTCTTGCAATATTTAATAACCACGTAAAAAAGCGACCTTTTTTTGCAGAATACGTATCAGCTTTATTCCAAGCTTTTATAAAGACATCTTGTGTAATTTCTTGGGCAACATCATTATTTTTAACAATGTTATAGACAACTCCAGAAATACTATCACAATATAAATTGTATAGTTTTTCGTAAGCTTTTACATCTTTTTGCTGAAATTGTAAAATTAATTCTGATTGATCTTTCATCTATATCAACAAAAATAGTATAAATTTTTAGTATTATTTTAATTTATTTTGATAAAGATAAAATAGCAATTTTATTTCCTATTCTTAACGTTAACAAATCTTGTATTGGAATTTATTTTGTTGTGTAATCTACTAAAATATTCTCAATTTTTACATAAAATGAAAATCAATTAAAATCTTATTTCTTTTCTATAATTATGTACGAGCTTTCTGCGATTACAATTCTCTTAAAAAACTCTTTTAAGGCAAAATAATCTTCAGAAGAGTATGATTTTTTATTCAAACTAAAACGTGTAATAATATTAATAACATTGCCTTTGTTTATTGTTTTTAATAAGAAAGAACCACCATTGTTTGGCAAAGAAATAGCCATTTGTTTTGGCAATTGTGTTACTTTATAAGAAGCTGGAATTTCTAAACTTAAGGCAAAATTATTGCTTTTTGCATAACCAAAATCTACTGGATAATTTCGTTCTTTTAATTTAAACGGATTTTCTTTTAATCGATTAAAGAAGAAAGGATTTATTCTTGATTTTTGCGTCAATTCTTCGTTCATAAAGATTTTTACTTCAAAGATCTCTTGTAAAGGTTTGTCTAATTCATCTTTAAAACGGACTTCATAACTTTCTACTTCTGTATTAGGATTATCACCTTCATATTCTTCAATATAACCATCATTGCCTAAATTACTTATTTTTTCTCTTTGATCTTGTGCTGCATAACCAATTCTTCTCGTAATTAGATTACCAACAATATCACCATTTTCATTTAGTGTTAATCTTGCTGATGTATTTATAGACGATTTCGTTTTAGGTTTTAAAACGACCCAGTTACTTTCTTTTTTAAAATTAATAACTCTAGCTTTCCCATTTAAAGTTCTGAAAGGTACCTGTCCAAAAGGCGAAAACTTATCTGTAGCATCTAAATAATACTCTTTATTATTAATCGTAGTTTTGATAAGTACGTAATTAAAATCGAATATAACTGGATAAAAAGTTGTTGGTATTCCATGATTTCTTGTGGAAAGTATCACCAATTCTGCATCTATATCTGCAGATTGTAAAGCATTAAATAAAGATAAATTAATTTCACCTGCACTTCCAGATTTATCTTCAAAAGCATCTTTTACTTTTTCATCTTCACTATTCCAAAACTTTTCATTCCAAGAAAAATGATGCTGAATAAAGGTATAAATGCTTTTAGCTTTTTCCAATTCATTTTCTATTGCTAAAATATTTTCTGGAATTCTTCTTCTAAAAAAACCTTTTTTAGAGGTTTGGTTATTAAAAAAAATATCTTTTAATTTTTTGTCTGCTTCTTTCCAAGTGGTTGTATATTTTTCTACAACACCTCTTGGACTTGTATAAGATTTTAAATCGAAAGACAAACAAGAGAGATAATTTTTCTTGCTCAACATAAAATCTTCTTCTTTAAAAGCTGGTACATCATTCATACCATAAGAATAAATTGCGCAAGCTCCATCTCCAATTCCATCAATATAAACGCATTTTTTAAGAATAGAAGGTTCGTCTTTATCTAAACCTAAAAAACCTGTAATTCTAACATTATATTGATAATTACCTAAAATAGCTGCATCAAATTCACTTTTAATTTTTGGAATGTCAGATTGAAAATACCAATCATCAATTCCTGAATATGGAGAAAGTTTACTGTAAGAATATTCTAAAACACTCCCAACTTTTATATTCGGAAATGCAAATTTATGAGCAGTCCAAGCTTCAAATTCTTCAACTTTAAAAACTTTATCATCAGAGATACTTGTAATTTGTTTTGTGCCAATTTCAGAAAGATTGTAGGTTCTCGCTTTTAAGTCTACTATTTTTTCTTTTTTGTAGGTATTAAGAACAATATTGGCTTGATCAAAAGCAGTTTGATCTAAAATTTTTATTCGATAATAAAAGTCTGTTCTTGTATTATAATCGTTTTTTTTGTCTAAATAAATATTGGCATGTTCATATAAAACCACAGCTGCTGCTGTAGAATCTTTATCATAAATGGTCATATTTAATTCATCGAAACTGGTTTGACCCATTTTTGATGATTTATCTTGTTGAGAATATAAAAATGAGGCAAGAAATAGAAGGGATAATAAGAGTAATTTTTTCATAGTTAAAAACGTACAATTTTTTTCACTTTACTTTTGTTCAAGTAATTTTTTACAATTGTTTTAGCAATTTCTGTTTCTTTAATTGATGTTAATACCGTTTTTAGAATGTCGATATTATCTTCTTGAAAAGCTAAATTTGTATATCCATAACTGATAACAACATTATTTTCAATTAAAACGATAGCGTTTTCTTCAATTTCTCTTCCTTTTTCAATAATGATAAAATTATCGTTATTAAAATTGTCTTCGTTAATTTTAAAAGTTTTTCTAAAGTTGAATTTCGGCGAAATCGATTCTAATTCTAAATAAAATCTTAAACGTGTAAATAATTCATTACCAGTTTTGTTATAAGAAACGGATGTTGCTCTTTCTTGAATTTTTACAGCTCTTCTAGAAGTTTTAATAAACAAGTTGTTGATCTCCGATTTTATATTTTTCCCTTTTCCAATAAAAATAACTTTTCCATTCACATCATGCACATAAAAAATGCCTAAAACATTCGGAATTTCCTCAATTAAATTCTTTAGTTTTTCTTTTTCAAGTCTTCTATCAAAATATTTAATAGAACTCTGAATAATGCTTTTTTGAGTGTCTTTTGCCAATAATAATTTAAACAATTGAATAGTTGCTAAAGCATCACCATTTGCTCTGTGTCTCTCTGTAATTGGTATTCCTAAAGCTTTTGTTAGTTTTCCTAAACTGTAAGAAGGTTGGTCTAAAATAAGTTGCTGACTTAATTCTACAGTACACAACGTATTTCTCTCAAAATCGAATCCTAACCTTTCAAATTCGGTTCTTAAAATTCTATAATCGAATGCAGAATTATGAGCTACAATAATGCAATCTTTGGTAATTTCTACAATTCTTTTAGCAACTTCGTAAAATTTGGGTGCATTTCGCAACATTTTATTGTTGATGCCAGTAAGTCTTACCACAAATTCTTGTATAGGTTGTTCAGGGTTTATAAGTGATATAAACGTATCTACAACCTCATGACCATCAAATTTATGAATGGCAATTTCAGTGATGCCTTCTTCGTTAAATTTACCTCCAGTAGTTTCAATATCTAAAATAGCGTACAATTCTTTCTCTTTTTTTTGTGAAATTTACTCATTATAATTACGATTACCAAATATAGAACTTCCAACACGAATCATTGTGCTCCCATTTTCTATTGCCAATTGATAATCTCCACTCATTCCCATTGATAAAATTTCCAAATCAGAATTCTTTGATTTTTGTGTATCAAAAAAGTTTTTAAGCGATGAAAATTCTTCTTTTAATTGTTCTTTATCTTCTGTAAAAGTAGCCATTCCCATAAAACCAACCACTTTAATATTTTGTAAAGTTGCTATTTCTTCGGATGTTAAAATTGCATCAATCTCATCAAAAGAAAGTCCGAATTTAGAATCTTCTTTCGCAATTTTAGCTTGCAACAAAACCTTAATAATTCTGTCGTTTTTTGCTGCTTCTTTGTTGATAACTTTTAGGGTTTTTAATTTATCAACTCCGTGAATTAAATCGACAAAATGAGCCATATATTTTACCTTATTACTCTGTAAATGACCAATCATATGCCATTGAATGTCTTTTGGTAAAGCATCATATTTGTCCACCATTTCTTGGATTTTATTTTCACCTAAAATACGCTGACCAGCATCATAAGCTTCCTGTAAATCTTCAATTGGTTTTGTTTTAGAAACTGCAACAAGCGTTACATTTTCTGGTATTTTCGATTTAAATTCTTGTATATTTTCTTTAATCATTTAAATTATTTTAAGATGAGATTCTAATTAAAATCAAAAAACTTAAAACTCATAAACAGTTAAACCACTTCTTAGTTTTGGCTGAATATAAGTCGTTTTTGGAGGCATTTTTAAATTAGCATCCGCAATTTCTTTAAGTTCTACAATGGTTACAGCTGTTAAACTAAAACCAACAGTATATAAACCAGAATCTACTTTTGTTTTGATGGAAATTACATCTTTTTTGTTATCAGAATGCCCAACTCTGTCATTATTCGTTAAATCTTTAACGCCTAAAATAGGTTCTAAAACAGTTCTAAATAAAATTTCTGAATCTAATTTACTTAAAGCATCCGTAAAATTATAGTTTTCTTCTTTTAAATATAGAGAATAAAATTCGCCATTTAAATACATACTAAAATGATGTTTTTTATTTGGAAAATAAATAAGTTGTCCACGATTATCAATCTCAAAATGTACGCTTAATTTCTCCAGAAAATCATCAACAGATAAACCATTTAAATCTTTTACAAATCGATTGAATTCAGAAATTTTTAATTGCGATTCTGGAATTAAATAACTCATAAAATAGTTATAGGCTTCAGTTCCATTATGGGTTTCATTTTCTGATGCCAAATCTTTTGCCAACAATGCAGAAGATGCAGTTCTATGATGCCCATCAGCAATATATAAAGCTTTTATTTTTGCAAATGCTTTTGTTATTTTTTGAGTGATATTCTCATCACTTACAACCCAAAGTTTGTGCAACATTTTATCAGTTGTAGAAAACTCATATTCAGGGTTTTTAGCTTTTTCTTGGTTGATGATTTCTTCAAGAGTTTCATCATCTCTAAACGTTAACAAAACAGGTTCTGCATTAAAACCAATAATCTTTAAATATTTTTCAAAAAGACGTTCTCTTTTATGAATCGTTCCTTCGTGTTTTTTGATTACGTTATTCAAATAATCATCAATACTTGTGGCTGCAATAATGCCACAAAAAGTATTGTTTGCATCAATTCTTTCGTAAATATAAAAAGCAGGAATAGTATCTTGATTAAAGATTTTGTTCCTTTTAAAATCTGCATATCTATTCTGAACTAATTGAAATCTTCTTTCCGTAGAAACTTCTTGTAAATACTTATAATCAGGATTTACAACATGTAAAAACGTGTAAGGATTAAAATCTAGTTTTGCACCTAATTCAGCAGGAGTATAGGTTTCGTAAGATTTGGAAGAAACCAAAGCAACTTTATCTCTACTTGCTCTAACTGCTTTAAAAGGTTTAATTATTGCCATAAAATAGGTGTTCAGTTTTTAGTTTGCAGTATGTAATATTAGCTTTTATCTTAACAATTCTATAATCTGTTTTGCCAATTCTAAACCAGTTCTTTCTTGTGCTTCTAAAGTTGATGCTCCAATATTTGGGGTTAACGAAATTTCTGGATTCATTAATAACTGAACTGCAGGCGTTGGCTGCGTTTCATAAACATCTAAACCAGCATATTGTACTTTTCCTTCTTCAATTGCTTTTACCAAATCTACTTCATGTAAAATGCCACCTTTTGCAGTGTTTATAATACCAACACCATCTTTCATTTTATCAAACTCTTTAGCTGTAAGTATATAATCTTCTTGTTCAGAAGTATGTAAACTTATAAAATCTGCTTCTTTTAGAACGTCATCTAAAGGAATGGTATCAATAGCAAACACCATTTTTTGATTGTTAAAAAACTCTAAAGTAATCGATGCATTTTGCACTTGATTATCTGTTGCTAAAACAGTCATTCCTAAACCAATGGCAATTTTTGCAACTTCTTGTCCAGTTTTATCAAAACCTATAATTCCTAACGTTTTTCCACGTAATTCTGTTCCTTGAGCATAAGCTTTTTGTAAAGCTGCAAATCTAGAATCGCCTTCTAAAGGCATTTCTCTATTTGATGAATGTAAGAATCTTACCATACCAAATAAATGAGAAAAAACCAATTCAGCCACAGAACTTGAAGCAGCTTTTGGTGCATTTATAACATATAAACCATTGTCAATAGCATAATCAACATCAATATTTTCCATATTAACACCACAAAGTCCAATTAATTTTAAGCTTGGGCAATTGTCCATTAATTCTTGTTGTACTTGTGTTGCAGTTCCTACTAAAATGGCATCAATAGAATTGTCATTAATATAATTTTCTAATTGATTTTGAGCAACTTTTACATCTAGTACTTCAAAACCTCCTTTTTCTAAAGCATCAATTCCGCTTTTTGATAATCCGTCGTTTGCTAATATTTTCATGAGCCAATCCCAACCTTCCCAAAGAGAAGGAGTTTTATTTATTGTTAATTATATTTTGTTTTTTATTCAAACTTAATAAGTTCAAAAACTATTTTTTTTAAAATTCTCAACAGTGGTTTTTCACAACAGTAAGAGTTCCTTCCCTTTTGGAAGAATTAAAGATCGGCTTCTAAGCTTTTCATTACATCTACTAAAACTTGCACACTATAAAGAGGCAAAGCATTGTACATACTTGCTCTATAACCACCAACACTTCTGTGACCATTTAAACCGTTAACACCTGCATCTTTCCACATTGTATCGAATTTTTCTGTTAAAGATTCATCTGTTAATACAAAAGTCGCGTTCATATTACTTCTATCTTCTTTGGCTACAATTCCTTTAAAAAGCGGATTTCTATCAATTTCAGTATATAAAAGTTCGGCTTTTTTATTGTTAACTTCCTCAATAAACGGAATTCCACCTAAATCTTTTAACCATTGTAAAGTTAGCATAGAAACATACACAGCAAAAACGGATGGTGTGTTGTACATACTATCGCTTTTTATATGAACTTGATAGTTTAGCATAGAAGGAATATGTCTTTCTACTTTTCCTAAAATTTCTTCTTTGATAATGACTAAAGTGGTTCCTGCAGGTCCCATATTTTTTTGTGCTCCAGCATAAATTAAATCGAATTTCTCAAAATCTAATTGACGTGAAAAAATATCTGAACTCATATCGCAAATCAAAGGAACATTTGTTTCTGGAAACGATTTCATTTGCGTTCCTGCAACTGTGTTGTTACTTGTACAGTGAAAATAATCTGCATCTTCTGGAATTGAATATCCTTTAGGAATATAATTATATCCTTTGTCTTTTGATGAGCCAACTTCTACAATTTCACCAAATTCTTTGGCTTCTTTTATAGCTTTATCAGACCAAGTTCCTGTGTTTAAATACGCTGCTTTTTTATTTAATAAATTATAAGCAACCATTAAAAACTCCATACTTGCACCACCTTGTAAAAAAATAGCTTGGTAACCTTTGTTCTCTAAACCTAACAATTCTAAAGCTAAATTTCTAGCTTTTTCCATCACTGCAACAAAAGGTTTACTTCTATGCGAAATTTCGATTAACGATAAATTATCATCATTAAAATTAAGAATAGCTTCTGATGCTTTTTGTAAAACTTCTTGAGGTAAAATACAAGGCCCAGCACTAAAATTATGTTTTTTCATACTACTAATAGGTTCAAAGTTTAATGTTTAAGATTTAAAGTTTCAAGTTTGAGGTTTATGACCATCAACTAAAAACTAACAACCAAAAACTAAATTTATATTTTTGATAAAAACTCCAACGTATTTACGCCATCTGCATAATCATGTAATTTAGGTTGTTGAGTTTGCCCAAAAGCAACTTCATTTTCTAAAAAATCCTTGGCAACAATACACTGTATTTTTTCTTTATCTTGATGTAATTTTATTTTTAAATCGATTTCATTATCATAATATTCATAAAAAATGGTAGCAATAGGAGAGGAGTAACTTTCATCTTCCTTAATCATTAAAAAACCATTTTCTAACAAATCGAATTCGCTCATTAAATATACAGCCTTGTTATAATCGTAATTATTGGCATATTTTGCATTGTTGATGATCTCTTGTTTTGCAAACATTCCATTAAAAAACGGATTAAAATCAAAATCTTTTGGTACATATAATTTGGATACAGATCTACAACCTAAACCAAAATATTGAAACACATCATCTGCTAATTTTTCAAAATCTTCATCTGTAACTTTATCCGTAATTACAGCTACAGAATTTCTGCTTTTTCTGATGATATTTGGTTTATCTTTAAAGTAATAGTCAAAATAACGAGCAGTATTGTTGCTTCCTGTTGCAATAACAGCATCAAAATCAGTTAATTTATCTTCTGTAAATGTAATTTTTCCTTTAAAACCAGGTTCTACATATTCTAAAAATTTACCTAAAAAGGGTAGCAAATGTTTGTCATTAGAAGACTGTTTTACAATGACAGAATGTCCAGAAATTAAGACCGATAAAAAATCGTGAAAACCAACTAAAGGAATGTTACCAGCCATAATAACTGCTACATTTTTAGACGTTTCATTATTGGTGTTTACTTCATTAACAAAGGCCTGTAGGTTGTTTTCTGTTAAAGCTTCAGACCAACTCTCTAAAGAAAATAATATATTTTCTTTCGTAAACCAAGAGTTCTTTTCTTGTGCTAATTTTATTTGATGTTTGAACCCTTCAAAAAAAAGAATGTTATCTACAATACTCTCTTTTTTCTCAAAACCGGATGTTTTAAATTGACTTAAAAAGTGCCCTAATTTTGAAAATGCTAAAATTCTATTCTGAATACTAATCATTTATTTGGTTGTCTATTATTTTGGCTTTATTTTTGCAAAAGCAAAGGTACAAAAACAGAAAAGAAAATTATGGCAATTATTATAACAGATGAGTGTATAAATTGTGGGGCATGTGAACCAGAATGTCCTAATACAGCAATTTATGAAGGTGCAGACGATTGGAAATATTCTGATGGAACAGATTTGAGCGGAAATGTAGTTTTACCAAATGGTAAATCTAAAAATGCAGACGAAGATCAAGAGCCAGTTTCTGATGAAATTTATTTTATTGTTGCAGATAAATGTACAGAATGTAAAGGTTTTCATGAAGAGCCACAATGTGCTGCAGTTTGTCCTGTAGATTGTTGTGTGCCAGATGATGATAATGTAGAAACTGAAGAAGAATTATTGGCGAAACAGAAGTTTATGCACAATGATTAAATATTTTATTTGAAACACGAATTTTAAAAAAAAAATCATGTTTCAAATAAAAAATCTTTTAAATGTAAAAAGAAACCTCGATTAATTTCGAGGTTTTTTATTTCCATTTTTTTAGATACTCAGTAACTAATTGTCTGTTTTTCCAAGTAGTTTTATTGTACGTATCTAAACTCATATACGCAACTCTTTTTTGTGGAGTATCTTTTTTTACAGGTTTTGCTTCTTCAGCTTCAATAGCAAACACGTCAGAAATTAATACTTCTGTAGTTTCTTTGGTATCTAATTCTATTTTGATATCAAACTTTACTTTATTTTTTGTGCGCGAATTTTCTTTAAATTTTATAGGTCTATGCACATACGCATATACTCCTCTAGTCTCCTTATAATAAGATGTGTAAACTTTATTTTCGGAATTTTTTTCATAAAATAAAGTTACTTTATTAATGTCTTCTGAAACTTTAATACCCAACAACCATTTTAAATTTAAATTCTGACCTCTTTTTCCGTCTGCAAATTGGTATTCAAGTTTAGCAATTGTAAAATCTCTTGGATTAATAAAAATTTTACCACTGTATTTAGATTTTGATTTTCTTGGTGAAAAGTTCAAAACATACATCATTTTTGGCCCTAAAAAAGTATTGGTTTCTAAAGTATGTTCGTAATATTTTTGACTTAAAAAGTTTCGTTGTTTTTCTAAATTAAAAAACTTCCCTCTATATTTAGCAGTGTTAAAGCCACTAATTGCAAAAGATTTATTAAAAGTGTTGTCAATTTTTAAAGAATCTGCTTCGTCAAGTACTTCTTTTAAAGAAAGTGAATCTTCAATAGGAAATAAACCAGAACTTACTTTATAGGTTTCGTTTTTATTAAGGTGTTTTAAAACAATGTTTTGCAAATCGTTTTGAGCATCTTCTATAGTAATTTTTTTATTGTTTTGCATCGATTTGTAACCTTGTACAGTATCAATTTTATCCAAATTATGAAACTTCTTCATTTTTTCTGAAAATACTTTTTTGGTTTTGATATTGCCATAAAATTCATTCGAAAAATTAGGATCACTATTTTTTAGGTTGTTTGCATAATCTGTGAATTCTTTTTCAGCTATTTTTCTATTTTTTCTAGTTAATAACGTGCTTTTATCTAAATCTAGTTCCAATTTTTTAAAGTCGATATAACTATTTTCTCTCACATAAAAATTACTTTGTAAAGCTTCAGAGACATAATTCTCTTTCATGCTTTTTTGAGTTTTTATCAAAATAGAATCTAAAGAAATTTTTGCTAAATTCAATTGAATCTCATCTAACTCATTTACTTTTTCAACTAAAAAAACGGTGTAATTCAGTTTTTTAAATTCATCGAGTTTTAAAGTTAAGGTTACATAGCCTAAACTTGAAAAGGTAATTGATTCTAAATTTTTACTTTGAATCGAAAATTCACCATCAATATTAGAAGTGCTTCCTCTGTGTAAATTTGTAATAATAGCTACGTTTTGTATGGGGTTTAAGGAAACGTTGTCTACAACTTTCCCTGTAATAGTTTGGGAAATCATAGAAAAACATCCGAAGAAAAAAAGAAAAATAATAGGTAATTTTTTAAGCATGGTTGGTTAATTTTCGGGAAATGTAAAACAATTTAAAAGGCTGAAACTATCAAAATTTTAAGTTTAACAAAGTATTAGAGTAGCTTTATCAGAATTTTAAGAGATGTTAACTTAAATTAAGTTAATTAATTTGATTTTAGTCGATTTTAAGCAAGGTTTATAAACATTTAAAATTGATAAAAATGTCAATTTAATTAGGATTTTTTTATTTTTAAAAAAACTATATTTGCACTCGCAAAAATCAAGTAATGGTTCTTGCATTTTTTATCTAAATATCAAAGAAAATGAAAGCTGGAATTGTAGGATTACCAAACGTAGGAAAATCGACTTTATTTAATTGTTTATCGAACGCAAAAGCGCAAAGTGCTAACTTTCCTTTTTGTACGATTGAGCCAAATTTAGGAGTTGTAAATGTGCCAGATACACGTTTAGAGAAGTTAGAAGAATTGGTAAACCCAGAAAGAGTGCAACCTGCAACAGTAGAGATTGTAGATATTGCTGGTTTAGTAAAAGGAGCAAGTAAAGGAGAAGGTTTAGGAAATCAGTTTTTAGCAAATATTAGAGAAACAGATGCTTTATTACATGTAATTCGTTGTTTTGATAATGATAATATTATTCATGTTGATAATTCTATAGATCCTGTTAGAGACAAAGAAACCATTGATATTGAATTACAATTAAAAGATTTAGAAGCAGTAGAAAAACGTTTAGAGCGTGTAAAAAGAACTGCCAAAACTGGTAATAAAGAAGCGCAAGCAGAATTAGTAGTTTTACTTAGAATTGAAGAAACTTTATTAAAAGGAGTATCTGTTAGAACTTTAGAGTTTACAGAAAAAGAAATGGAGTTTGTACAGCCATTACAATTTATTACTTTAAAACCAGTATTATATGTTTGTAATGTTGATGAAGGTGCTGCTGTTACTGGAAATGCATATGTAGAAAAAATTAGAGAATCTGTAAAAGACGAAAATGCTGAAGTGATTGTTTTAGCAGTAGGAACTGAAGCAGATATTACAGAATTAGACGATTATGAAGAGCGCCAAATGTTTTTGGCAGATATTGGTTTAGAAGAAGCTGGTGTTGCTAGATTGGTTCGTTCAGCTTACAAATTATTAAACTTGCAAACGTATTTTACAGCAGGTGTAAAAGAAGTAAGAGCTTGGACAATTCCTATTGGTTCTACTGCACCACAAGCAGCAGGTGTAATTCATACTGATTTTGAAAAAGGTTTTATTAGAGCAGAAACTATTGCTTACGAAGATTTTGTAACTTATGGTTCTGAAGCTAAAGTTAAAGAAGCTGGTAAAATGAAAGTAGAAGGTAAGGAGTACATTGTAAAAGATGGAGATGTAATGCACTTTAGATTT
>CAXBPL010000043.1:0-21078 GCA_963977615.1 uncultured Polaribacter sp.
AACCAAATCATTTTATTTGGGTTGATGTATTTGTTTGCTAATTCAGCAATTTGCTCTTTAGTCATATTATTTACGACATTCTCTCTGTCTTTTACATAGTCAGATTCCCAGCCATAATCGCTCATATTAGAAAGCATATTTAATTTTGCTCTAGAAGTTTCAAAAGCTCTAGCATTACTTTTAATTAAGAAGCTTTTTGTAGTTTCTAAATCTTTGTCAGAAAAAGTAGTTGGGTAATCTTCTAAGATTTTCTTAACAGCTTGTGCAGATTCTAAAGTAACATTACTTCTTACTCCACTAGAAATCGTAAAATTTCCTTTTGCTTTTGTACCAGAAAAACCAGAACCAATTCCATAGGTATATCCTTTTCCTTCACGAAGTTCTTGGGTTAATCTAGAAGCAAAACCACCACCACCTAAAATATAATTCATTACAGAAGCTGCGTAAAAATCATCATCTGTAGCAGCCAAAGCTGGTGCGCCAAATTGTAAAACAGATTGTTTTGCATTTGGAATATCATAAAAATAAACTGTAGGTTTTTCTGGAGCTTCTGGAGTTTTATACTCTGGAATAGTTACTTCTTTTGCAGCCCAAGTATCATTTAAATTAGATAAAGATGAGGTTACATTTCCTTCAGAAATATCTCCAACAACTAGCATTTTAGCAACTGATGGCGAAATATAATTGTTGTAGAAAGTTTTTACATCTTCTAAAGTGATGCTTTCTACAGATGAGGTTGTTCCTAAATTATTTTTAGAACGGATATTGTCTTTTCCGTAAATCAACTCATTATAAGTATTTCTTGCAACAGAATTTGGACTTGCTTCTTCTTGACGTAAACGTGCAATTGTTGCACTTTTTAGTAAGGCAAATTCGCTTTCATCAAATCTTGGTTCTAAAAGAATTTCTTGCACCAAAGCCAATGTCTTATCATAGTTTTTAGCTAAAGTTGTTGCGCTTATTGTAATTTCTTCTTGACCTGAATATACATTTATATTAGCACCCAATTCTTGAATTGCTTCTTCTAATTCTGCTACAGTTTTGTTTTTTGTTCCTTTATCAAGAATCCCAGCAGTTAAATTGGCAACACCTAATTTATCCATAGACTCTAATAATTGTCCACCATCAATTGTTACATTGAATTGTACTAATGGAACTTCATCATTTTCAATTCCGAATATTTTTAAACCATTATTTAAGCTTGTTTTATAAACCTCAGGAGTTGCTAAAGAAGGCGTTTCTCCATAAGGTGGTTCTATGCTTCTATCAAAAGAAGAAGGTGTTTTTTCATAAGTTGCAGCAATTTTTGGATCGAAACTTTCTTCTGCCCCAATTACAATTTTTTCTTCTACAACATCTGCTAAAACTGAACCTGTTAAGGCTAAATCAGCTTCGTTTTTTGGAACAAAACTAGTGGCAATGTAATTTTTGTTTTTAATGTATTTGTTATATACATTCATTACATCTTCTTTAGTAACAGCCAACGTTTTTTTAATATCTTCACTCACAAAACCAGGATTTCCAGTATAGGTGTTATAAGATGCTAAACCAGTTCCTTTGCCTAGAACACTAGATAAACCTTGGTAGAAATTAGTTTCTTGACCAGCTTTTATCCTGTTTAAATCTTTATCTGAAATTCCTTCTGCTTCAAATTTTGCAAAAGCTTTTTCAACTCCAGCTTTTATAGTATCTAATTTTATATCATTAAAAGCTCTAATTATTAATTGAGTTTCACCAGCAATTTCAGAAGTATAATTGTACATTGTTGTGTTTGATGTTAATTTTAAATCATCAACCAAAACCTGATTAAAAGGTGCTTTTTTACCAGATGTTAAATATTGAGCTAACACATCTAAAGCATAAGAATCTTCATGAAATTGCGCTACACTTGGCCAAACCATTGTTAATTGAGGAACTCTTGCAAAATTATCTTCATAATATAAAGACTTGATTTCATCCACTTTTCCAGGTCTTTTTACAAGTGTAGGAATCTCTTCTGTACCTTTAGGGATTTCATCAAAATACTTGTGAACCCATTCTGTAGCTTGATCAATATCAATATCTCCAGACAATACTAAAGTTGAATTGTTTGGCACATACCACTTTTTGAAAAACGTTTTTACATCTTCTAAAGTAGCATTTTGTAAATCTTCTAAAGAGCCAATAACTTGCCAATTATAAGGATGATCTTTTGGGTATAAATTTTTGCCAATTACATATTGATTATGACCATAAGGTCTGTTATCTACACTTTGTCTTTTTTCATTTTTAACAACTTGTTTTTCTTTTGCCAAAACAGGGTCTGTAACTGTATTGATAAAATAACCGAGTTTATCTGCTTCTGCCCAAATCATTTTTTCAAGAGCATCTTTTGGTACAGTTTGTAGGTAATTTGTTCTATCTCTAGAGGTAGAACCATTTGCGCCAGAACCACCAATTCTTGCACTCATTTTATCCAATCCACCTTTTCCTAAATTTTCTGATTCTAAGAAAAGTAAATGTTCAAATAAATGAGCAAAACCAGTTCTACCTTCAATTTCTCTAGCAGAACCTACATGAACCATTAATTCTACAGCCACAACTGGGTCAGATTTATCAACATGAAAAACAACATCTAAACCATTGTCTAATGTTATTTTTTTATAGTTGATGCTCAGTTCTGGAGTTTTCTCTTCCGTTTTTTCTTCGGATGAATTTTTACAGCCAATAAAAGAAGCTGCAAGTAAAAAAGTAAATAATATTTTTTTCATTTGGGTTGATTTTTAAGCTGCTAAAATTACTATAAAAAAGAAGGTAAGCAACTGTTTTGTTGTTAAATATCTAATAAATAAAGCTGAGTTTCAGCTTTATTATTTTAATTTCAGAAATCCAATTCACTCTTTAAAAGAATAAATGTAAATTTGCACCCTCAAAAAGCAGAAATAATGCAATATAATCATCAAGAAATAGAAAAGAATTGGCAAAAATTTTGGGCTGATAACCAAACTTTTAAAGCTAGTAATGAAAGTGAGAAACCTAAATTTTATGTGTTAGATATGTTTCCTTATCCTTCAGGAGCAGGTTTACATGTTGGGCATCCTTTAGGATATATTGCAAGTGATATTTATGCACGTTACAAACGTCACAAAGGTTTTAATGTATTGCATCCTCAAGGTTATGATTCTTTTGGTTTGCCTGCAGAACAATATGCAATACAAACTGGGCAACACCCAGCAAAAACTACTGAAGAGAACATAAAAACCTACAGAAGACAATTAGATCAAATTGGTTTTTCTTTTGATTGGAGTAGAGAAGTGCGTACTTCAAGTCCTGAGTATTACAAATGGACTCAGTGGATTTTTATCCAATTATTCAATTCTTGGTATAATAAGGACACAGATAAAGCAGAAGATATTTCTGAATTAGAAAAAACCTTTAAGAAAGAAGGAAATGCAACTGTAAATGCAGTTTGTGATGAAGATATAAAATCTTTTTCTGGGGATGAATGGAAAGCTTTTTCAAAAACGGAACAAGAAGAAATTTTATTACAATACAGATTAACATTTTTATCTGATACAGAAGTAAACTGGTGTCCTGCTTTAGGAACAGTTTTAGCAAATGACGAAATTGTAAACGGAGTTTCAGAAAGAGGAGGTCATCCTGTTGTTCGTAAAAAAATGACACAATGGTCTATGCGAATTTCTGCATACGCACAACGTTTGTTAGATGGTTTAGAAAAAATAGATTGGCCACAACCTTTAAAAGATTCTCAAACCAATTGGATTGGAAGAAGTCAAGGTGCAATGGTTACTTTTAAAGTTGCAAGTGCTACTAAAAAAGCTACAAAGGAAGTAAAGTTATCTTACAAAGAATTAGAAACTTTAAAAGAATTACGTGTAAATTTATCGAAAGCAGAAGCGTTGCTTTGGGATGAATTAAAAAATAAAAAAGGCGCATCAAAATTTAGAAAAAAGTACACAATTGGTGCTTATTTGGTTGATTACATTTCTGCTGCTAAAAAATTAATCGTTGAGTTTTCTGGGAAAGAAGATGAAGCTGTAAGAACAACGTATTTTAATGACCAAGGTTTTAATGTAATTCATTTTACAAAAGAAGAAGTTACAGAAAACGTATTAAAAGTAGTTGCTAAAATAAATAATGCCATTCAGTTTTTGAAACCAATTCAAAAATCGGATATTAAAGGTGATGACACTTCAACTGAAATCGAGGAATCTTACAAGATTGATGTTTTTACAACAAGACCAGATACTATTTATGGAGTAAGTTTTATGACTTTGGCTCCAGAACATGAACTGGTTTCTAAAATTACTACAGATGCTCAAAAAGCAGCAGTTGAAGCATATATAAAAGCAACAGCAAAACGTTCTGAAAGAGATAGAATGGCTGATGTAAAAACCATTTCTGGTGCATTTACAGGAGCGTATGCAATTCATCCTTTTTCTGGTGAAAAAGTTCAAATTTGGATTGGAGATTACGTATTGGCTGGTTATGGAACAGGAGCTGTAATGGCTGTTCCTTGTGGAGATCAACGTGATTATGATTTTGCGAAGAAGTTCGGAATTTCGATTCCAAATATATTTGAAGGCGTAGATATTTCTGAAGAAGCACATGCTGGAAAAGAAGGAACTGTAATTGCAAATTCAGATTTTTTATCAGGATTAAAATATAAGAAAGCCTTAAAATTATCGATTTTCGAATTAGAAAAAAGAGGTTTTGGCTATGGAAAAATAAATTACAGATTAAGAGACGCAGTTTTTAGCAGACAACGTTATTGGGGAGAACCATTTCCTGTATATTACAAAGATGGAATGCCACAAATGATTGACGAAAAACACTTGCCAATTGTGTTGCCAGAAGTTGAAAAATACTTACCAACTGAAGATGGAAAACCACCTTTAGGAAATGCAACAGAATGGGCTTGGGATTCTCGTGGAAAGAAAGTTGTAAGCAATGATAAACTAAAAAACAAAACTGTTTTCCCTCTAGAATTAAACACAATGCCTGGTTGGGCTGGAAGTTCTTGGTATTTTAACAGATATATGGATTCTAACAATTCAGAGGAATTTGCAAGCAAAGAATCTTTGGAATATTGGCAAGATGTAGATTTATATATTGGAGGATCTGAACATGCAACTGGTCATTTATTATACGCACGTTTTTGGCAAAAATTCTTGTTTGATAAAGGAATTGTTCCTGTGGATGAATTTGCGAAAAAGTTGATTAATCAAGGAATGATTTTAGGAACTTCTGCATTTGTTTTTAAAGCAACAGCTTTTGTTAAAAATGGTTGTTCAATCGATAAATCGAATGATGATGTTATTGAGAAAATTCCTAATGTATTCGTTTCAAATAATTTATTTACAAATGATGATGAGTTTGAAACAGTTGTGAAAGAATATTTATTAGACAAAAAATTATTGAATCCGAATTTTGCAGATTTAGTAATGATTACAAAAACACCTTTGCATGCAGATGTTTCTTTGGTAAATGCTTCTGATGAATTAGATGTTGATGGTTTTAAAAATCATTCTTTAAATTCAGATTATAAAGAGGCTCATTTTATTTTAAGTGATGAAAAATATGTAGTTTCTAGAGAGGTAGAAAAAATGTCTAAATCGAAATACAATGTTGTAAATCCTGATGATATTGTTGCAGAATATGGAGCAGATGCTTTAAGAATGTTCGAAATGTTTTTAGGACCTTTAGAACAAACCAAGCCTTGGAAAACTTCTGGTATTTCTGGAGTTTCATCTTTCTTAAAGAAATTATGGAAATTGTATTTCATCGAAGAAACTTTTGTGGTTTCTGATGAAAAAGCAACCAAAGACGAATTAAAAGTTTTACATAAAACAATCAAAAAAGTACAAGAAGACATAGAGAATTTCTCTTTCAATACTTCAGTTTCTACGTTTATGATTGCTGTAAATGAGTTAACAGCGTTAAAATGCAACAAACGTGAAATTTTAGAGCCATTATTGGTTTTATTATCACCTTATGCACCACATATTACAGAAGAACTATATAGTAAATTAGGACATAAAGAAAGTATTTCAACAGCTCCTTTTCCTATTTTCGATGCAAAACATTTAGTAGAAAGTACTAAAGAGTATCCAATTTCTTTTAACGGAAAAATGCGTTTTACCTTAGAGCTTTCTCTTGATTTATCGAAAGAAGAAATAGAAAAAGCAGTCATGGAAAACGAAAAAACAATTGCTCAATTAGAAGGTAAAGCTCCTAAAAAAGTAATTATAGTTCCTGGTAAAATTGTAAATATTGTTGGCTAAAACCAAAATATTTTTATTTACTGTGCTGTTTGTGAGGTAATTCACTATGTAGAAACAATAATTAACCTAAAAAGTAAACAGCTAAAAAAGTCATTACAAATTTTGTAATGACTTTTTTGTTGTAAATATCTTCATCAATTTACATTGATTTTTTATCAATAAAAACCTACATTTGGTAAAAATATTCTCCTATGATTACTTCAAGAAAAAGCGGAAGTTTATATACCAATATCCAAAATAATATTGCTACTATAGAATTTGGGCATCCTGCAAGTAATTCTTTTCCAAGTGAATTGTTAAGTAGATTAACAAAAGAACTACAAGTAATTTCACAAAACGATTCAGTTTCTGTCATCATTTTAAAATCTGAAGGAGAAAAAGCCTTTTGTGCTGGTGCTTCTTTTGATGAATTAGTAGCGATTACAAATTTAGAAGAAGGCAAACAATTTTTTGCTGGTTTTGCCAATGTTATAAATGCCATGAGAACTTGTGGCAAGTTGATTGTTGGTAGAGTTCAAGGAAAAACTGTTGGAGGTGGAGTTGGTTTGGCTGCTGCTTGCGATTATGTTTTAGCAACCGAAAGTGCCTCTATAAAATTATCAGAATTTACAATTGGTATAGGTCCTTTTGTAATTGAACCTGCTGTAAAACGTAAAATAGGTTTGGCTGGTTTAGCTGAGTTAACCTTAGATGCCACAAGTTGGCAGAACGCTTATTGGGCAAAAGAAAAAGGTTTGTATGCAAGAGTTTTTGAGAGTATTAAAGAGTTAGATAAAGAAGTAGAAATTTTTGCAGAAAAATTAGCTTCTTATAATCCACAAGCAATTTCAGAAATGAAAAAAGTGTTGTGGGAAAATACAGATCATTGGGATTCACTTTTATCAGAAAGAGCAAAAATTTCTGGAGAGTTGGTTTTATCAGAATTTACAAAAAACGCGTTGGCTAAATTTTTAAAAAAATAATTTATGAAAATTATAGCGACTAATATTGGTGAGCGAAGGGAAATCTTCTGGAAAAATAAAACTGTAAATACGGGTATTTTTAAATTTCCTGTGGATGAACCTATTTTTTTAGATAAAGAAGAGGTGAGAGGTGATGAAATTTCCGACAGAAAAAATCATGGAGGAATTAATCAGGCAATTTATGGCTATTCTTTAAAACATTATGAATATTGGAAAAACCTATATCCAAATTTAGAGTGGAGTTTTGGAATGTTTGGTGAAAATTTAACGATAGACGATATAGAAGAAACGAGCATTCATGTAGGTGATACTTTTAAAGTTGGTGAAACTATTTTAGAAGCAACACTGCAAAGAAATCCTTGTTATAAATTAGGGATTCGTTTTAACGATATGAAAATTGTAAAACAACTTTGGAACACAACAAAATGTGGGGTTTATTTTAAGGTTCTGCAAACAGGGTTTGTAAATATTGATGATGAGTTTGAACTTATAAAAAGTTGCCCAGAAAATGCTACCATTGCAGATTTATTAATCCAAAGAAAAAAAGAAAAAGCAATTTAATGAAGTTAAGAAAAAGATATTTTTTGCTTATTTTTATAGCAATTGCTCCTTTTTATAAATTTGTTCATCCAGAAAATTATTGTTTTGGTGATACAGATTTGGTTATTATTGGAGGGTTTATGGTGTTGTTTGCAATTACTTTTTTAGTAATTTTCTTTAATAATTTATATTTAATAACGATAAAAAGAGAACTTTTTAACTATAGACCAGTACTTATAGCAGTCGTGTTTTTGATAGCCTTATATACTACTTTAGGTTTGCATGATCAGAATATTTTTAAAGAGCAAGTAAAGGTTTATAATGGTTTTTCTAAAGAAAAAGATGTATTAGAAATTAATTTATATGATGATAATACTTTTGAACTTAAGATAATTTATGATAAATCGTATTGTGTAGAAAAAGGAGCATATAGTTTTAAAAACGATACGCTACTTTTAAATAAATACAACAAAGTAAAAGGAAATATTATTTTTGATGATATGTATATTTATAATAATACTTATAAAAGTTTAAATCCAATTTATTCTAGTCTTCCTGCATTTGTCTTAAAGAAATAACGTATTATTTTTAAATTAAAAATAAAAGAATATAATTAGTAAAAAAGAAAGTTTTTTGTGTCGTAATTAAAATAAATGTATATATTTGTGTGTGATTTTTAATTAAATCACACTTTTTCTTTTTCATAGCAATTTTCCCACTCATTTTATGAGTGGGTTTTTTTGTGTTTTTAAACTAATAAAACACTTTAAATATATGGTAAATTGATAATTATCAAATATCTTTGCAACTTATTATTGGTAATATGAATGCAACAGTAATTTCAGAGACAAAAACTTCAATGAACACACTTTTATCAGATTTGAAACAGCTTACAAAAGTTGGGTTATCTTTAAGTGTTGTGTTTTCTTCTGTTGCTGGTTATTTGCTGGGAGTTGATGTTGTAAATTACTTTACACTTTTCTTATTAGCATTAGGAGGTTTTTTTATGGTGGGTGCATCAAACGCATTTAACCAAATAATAGAAAAAGATACAGATGCTATTATGCAGAGAACCAAAAACAGACCTTTACCAACAGGAAGAATGTCTGTTAATTTTGCAATGCTTGTAGCCATTTTATTTACAGTTTTAGGTCTTGCAATTCTTTACAGTATCAATCCAAAAACGGCATTATTTGGTGCAGTTTCTATATTTTTATATACGTGTGCTTACACACCTTTAAAATCTGTAACACCACTAACTGTTTTTGTTGGCGCAATTCCAGGAGCAATTCCATTTATGTTAGGTTGGGTTGCAGCTACCAATAATTTTGGTATAGAAGCAGGATTTTTATTTATGATTCAGTTTTTCTGGCAATTCCCACATTTTTGGGCAATTGGTTGGTTGCAGGATGAAGAATATAAAAAGGCAGGTTTTAATATGTTGCCAATGAACAAAAAAGACAAAAATGCAGTAAAACAAATTATATTTTATACTGTAATTATGATTTTAGTTTCAATAGCACCTGTTTTAAAAGTGTCTGGTGATTTTTACATACATCCAATAACTGCTATTCTTGTTGCTTTATTAGGTGTTTATATGCTGTATTTTGGGTTTAAATTGCATAAATCTGAAACAAATATAGATGCAAGAAAGTTGATGTTATCTAGTATTTTGTATATTACTCTAGTACCAATTATATACGTAATTGATAAATTTTTACATTAAAAAATGACAAACGAACAAACTTTAAATCAAGAATATATTGTAGCCAAAAAGAAATCTGCAAAACCTATGTTATGGGTTTCTATGATTAGTATGGTTATGTTTTTTGCAGGCTTAACAAGTGCCTACGTTATTAGTATGAAACGTGAAGATTGGGTTGCTTTCGATTTGCCAGAAGCATTTTATATAAGCACAATTTTAATTGTTGCAAGTAGTATTACCCTCATATTATCGCAAAGATTTTTAAAACAAGATAAAAGACAATTATCACTAATAATGGTGGTAATTACCTTATTTTTAGGTGTTGGTTTTGTTTGGCAACAATATGTTGGTTTTAATCAATTAAAAAGTATAGGATTATTTTTTACAGGACCAGAAAGTACAGTATCTACATCGTTCATAATTGGTATTTCATTTATGCACGTTCTGCACATTATTGCAGGTTTAATTGTACTGTTTGTTGTAATTTATAATCATTTTAAATACAAATACAAATCAGACGATATGCTTGGTTTTGAACTAGGTGCAATCTTCTGGCATTTTGTAGATTTATTATGGATTTATCTATTTTTGTTTTTCTCTTTTATAAAGTGATTAAAAATAGTTATTTTTGACGAACGTTTAAGATTTAAATTAAATATTATTTATGGAAGCAAATATTGCTATACCTTCAGATGAGAAAAACACTTGGAATGGAGGTAGTGGAGTAAAACCATTTGGCGCAAGCTATGGTAAAATGATGATGTGGTTTTTTATCGTTTCTGATGCATTAACCTTTTCAGGATTTTTGGCAGCTTACGGTTTAACACGTTTTAAGTTTATAGATTCTTGGCCAATTGCAGATGAGGTGTTTACACACATTCCTTTTATACATGGTATTTATCCTATGTATTATGTTGCATTTATGACTTTTGTTCTTATTTTTTCATCAGTAACAATGGTTTTGGCTGTTGATGCTGGTCATCAAATGAAAAAAAATAAAGTGGCTTGGTATATGTTTGCTACTATTATTGGTGGTTTAATCTTTGTGGGTTCTCAAGCTTGGGAATGGAATACTTTTATTAATGGTTCTTATGGAGCTGTTAAAACACCACAAGGTAAAGTTTTACAATTCGTAAAAGATGGTCATCAAATAGCTTTATCTGACTTTGTTGTTGGAGATAGAATGGATGAAAGGGTTGCACACACTAAGAAAAACGGATTGTGGTTTGAAAGTGGAGAAAGTGTTCCTGAATATTCAATTGCTCAAATTACAGCTTCTTACAAAGCAAATCCTGATATTCAAATTAGGAGTGAGCAAATTAATTTAGATGAAAAGAAGAAAATAATATTTTCTAGAGAAAAAGGTTTAGAAGAATTAGCAAAAGGTGGTGCTGTTGTAAAAGGAGCCAATTTAATTGCAAATGAATATGGAAATACAATCTTTGCAAATTTCTTTTTCTTTATTACAGGTTTCCACGGTTTTCACGTATTCACTGGTATTTTAATTAATATTATTATTTTCTTTAATGTGCTTCTTGGTACTTATGAAAAAAGAGGACATTATGAAATGGTAGAAAAAGTTGGTTTATATTGGCACTTTGTAGATTTAGTTTGGGTATTTGTATTCACATTCTTCTACTTAGTTTAAAAAAATAAGTTCATCAAGGCAAAGCCTTTTGATTTCATTTAAATTGTCTTTCCAGAGAAAACTGGAATCTAAAAATAGCATTAAAAAAATGGCACACGCACACGAATCACATACTAAAAAAATCTGGAACGTATTTTGGATCTTATCTGCAATAACTATTGTAGAAGTAGCTTTAGGTATTATAAAGCCAGATGTTTTACACTTAACTAGTATTTTAGGAACAAGTCCTTTAAACTGGATTTTTATTATCTTAACATTAGCAAAAGCTTACGGAATTACCTGGGCTTTTATGCACATGGATAGTGAAAAGAAATGGTTTAGAAGAGCTGTTGTTTGGACAACAGTATTCTTAGTCTGTTATTTTGTAACCCTATTCCTAATAGAAGGAGGGTATCTACACAGCACACTAGCACCACTTGTAAAATGGTAATAAAAAAATAAGAAAGGTGGTTTTAACCACCTTTTTTTTATAGAATAAATATTTTATGCAAACTTTTAATAGTTTGTATACCAAAGTAAAATTCTCATAATTAATTTCTAAAAGATGAAATTTTTCACAAAAAAAAGAGTTGTATTATTTTTACTTTTTATTTTTCCTTTAATATGTTTTTTGCTTCTTTCTTTAGGTGAAAACAATTTCACAAAACTACCTGTTGTTAAAGAAAACCTTATTGATGTTTCTGAAATTGATGCCACTAAAACAGTTCAGTTAAAAGAAAATGTTACCATCCTTTGTTTTTTAGGTGATGATATAAATAAAACGAAAACTGGATTGCTAAACTTAAATGAAAAAATTTATAAGAAATTTATAGATTATAAAAAATTTCAGATTGTAGCTATTTATCCTGAAGGAAAGGAAGATGAAGTTAAAAATCTAAAAGATGAAATAGGTGTTTTTACAGACATGCAAAAATGGAATTTTATAGCAAGTTCAAAAGCCGAAATTGAAGGTTTTTATGTAGCTTTTGGTTTAAAAGAACCTTTAGATAATTTATATTCTTCAAAAGCATTTTTAATTGATAAGGATGTTAATTTAAGAGGAAGATTAACAGATAAAGATAGTAAAGATGGTAAGCTTTATGGCTATAATATGAATTCTGTAGCTGTTTTAAATGGCAAATTAATAGACGATATTAAAGTATTGTATTATGAATATTATGCTGCTTTTAAAGAAAAAAATAATAATAAAGCAGATAGAAAAGAAGTAGGATTATGAAAAAGAAGTATTCTTATATAGGTATTGCCTTTATTATATTATTGTTTGGTATTTACACTGTGCCAAAAGTAGTCAGTCGTTTTGAAAGTAATGATCTTTTAAAATTCGGTAAAATTCCAGAATTTGAATTTACAGATCAAGAAGGAAAGTTAATTACGAATAAAACGTATGAAGATAAAGTTTATGTTGTCGAATTTTTCTTCACAACTTGCCCAACAATTTGTCCATTAATGAATAAAAAAATGTTAACGCTTCAGGATGAATTTTTTGGAAATCCAGAATTTGGAATTGCATCAATTTCTATCACTCCAGATATTGATACTCCAACAGTTTTAAAAGAGTATGCTAAAGAAAATGGTATCACTCATAAAAATTGGCATTTATTAACGGGTAAATCAGATGAGGTTGTATATAAACTAGCGAACAATGGTTTTAAACTGCCAACAGGAAAAGGTGTTGCAGAAGATGAACATAATGGTTTATATCATTCAGGAAATTTTGCTCTGATAGATAAAAATGGATATATGAGATCTAGAAAAGATGAGTTTGGCAACCCAATGTTTGTTTACAGAGCTCTTGATGAATATGAAATGGAAGATCAAATGAAAGAATTAAAAGAGGATATTAAATTATTATTGAATGAGTAGTCTAGCCCAAGAAAAAAAATATAAAAAAATTATAACTGCCTTATCAATAATTATTCCTTTAGCAGTTGCAGCTTTATTTGGTGTTAATTTAAAAGATTTAGGGTTTAATGTAGAACCTTTAACATTTTTACCACCAATATATGCCTCTATAAATGGTTTAACTGCAATTTTGTTAATAGCAGCAGTTGTAGCCATAAAAAATGGAAATAAAAAATTACATGAGCAGTTAAATACTACAGCAATTGCATGTTCTTTAGCTTTTTTGTTGATGTATATTGCATATCATATGACTTCTAATTCTACAACATTTGGTGGTCAAGGAGCTGTAAAATACATCTATTACTTTATTTTAATCACACATATTATATTATCTGTAATTGTAATTCCTTTTGTGCTTTTAACTTATATGAGAGCCAAATTGGGTAATTTTGCTCAACATAAAAAAATAGCTAAAATTACGTTTCCTTTATGGTTATATGTTGCTATTACTGGTGTAATTGTTTACTTAATGATATCTCCTTATTATGTTTAAAAGAAATTTTTTTATATTATTAATAGTATTCTTTATAGTACAATCTTCTTACTCACAATGTGCCATGTGTAAAGCTGTGGTAGAAACTGGAGATAGGGAAATGGCTGAAGGAGTTAATAACGGAATTTCATATTTAATGGTTTTTCCTTATTTGTTGATTGGTATTTTGGGATATACTTTGTACAAGTATAAAAAGAAATCTGAAAATTAACATTTTAATAATAGTAAAATGCTGTAACAAATTTTACTTTTAGTCGTCTTATAAGTAACTATTTAAATAGAATATTTTTATTTTTTAGTTATTTATAAATAATCAACCAAAAATAATTACGTTTTGAAAATTAAACTTATAGTATTAGTAGCATTTTTAACTTCTATAGCTACTTTTTCTCAAAAAAAATGGACTCTTAAAGAGTGCGTAGATGAAGCATTAGCAAAAAATATTACTATTCAACAGAATAAATTAAGTTTAGAGCTACAAAAAAAGGAAGTAGATATTGCCAAAGGTAATTTCTTGCCAAACTTAAATGGAAGTTCTTCTGGTAGATTTGGTTTTGGATCTTTTATTGATAATGTAAGTAACCAGAGAATTTCTACTGATAACTTTAATGCCTCTTTTGATTTAAATTCTAACGTAACAATTTTTAACGGATTTAGAAATACCAATACTTATAAACAGGCTCAATTGGGTGTGGAATCTAGTCTGTTAGATTTAAAAAAGATTGAAAATGATATTTCTCTTTTAGTTGTAAATGGTTATCTAAATGTGTTATTCGCAAAAGAAAACTTGAGTGCAGCTAAAATTCAATATGAAATTAGTAAAACCCAAATTGAAGCAGCTGAAAGTAGATTTAATGCAGGTGTTATTCCTAAAGGAGATTTGCTAAACACACAATCTACTGCAGCTTCAGACTCGCAAACAGTGATTGCAAATGAAAATAATTTAGATTTAGCTTTGTTAAATTTATCGCAATTATTACAAGTACCTTATGTAGGTTTTGATGTTGCTGGTATCGATGTTGGAACTCCATCAGCTAATTTGTTTTACAAGAATTCAAATTATGTTTACGATAAATCTGTAGAAAGATTACCAGAAATAGAAAGAGCTAAACTAGACATAGAAAATGCAGCTATAAATATTGAGTTAGCTAAAGGTTCCTTTTTACCTACTGTAAGTGTTTTTGGAAATATGGGTTCAGGATTTAGTCATAGATTTAATGAAATCTTTAGCAATGATTATTTTTTCAAACAATTGAATGATAATCTTGGGTACAGTATTGGAGTATCTTTAAATGTACCAATATTTAATCGTTTCCAAACAAAAAATAGAGTAGCTCAATCAAAAATTCGAAAGGAAGTTTCAGAAACTAGATTGGAAAGTGAAAAATTGAACTTAAAACAAACTATTGAGCAATCTTTCTTAGATGTAAGAACAGCGTTAAAAACTTTTGAAGCTTCGAGAATTTCTTTAGATGCTCAAGAAGAAGCATTTAAAAATGCACAAGAACGTTATAATTTTGGTGCCATGACTCAGTTCGATTTTGATCAAGTAAGAACACGTTTGGTAAATGCAGAAGCTGCTTTAATTCGCTCTAAATACGATTATGTTTTTAAAACGAAAGTATTACAATTTTATGCTGGTGATTTAATTTTAGAATAATTATCAAAATAAAAGATATTCAAAACCTCACTAATTTTAGTGAGGTTTTCTTTTGATTTATATTTGCAAAAAAAATAAGATTTTGAGTATTATTTTAAATATAGAAACTGCCACAAAAAACTGTTCTGTTAGCATTGCAAAAAATGGAAAAATTTTAGCGATTAAAGAATTGAACAATGGTAATTATTCTCATGCAGAAGTATTACATCCATTTATTGTAGATGTTCTTAAGGAAGCTAATTTAACGTCACAAAATATAGATGCTGTTGCAGTTAGTAAAGGTCCTGGTTCTTACACAGGTTTAAGAATAGGTGTTTCTGCAGCAAAGGGTTTGTGCTTTGCTTTTGAGAAACCTTTAATTTCTATTGATACATTAACGTCTTTATCGCACGCAATTTCTATTGATCAAGGTTTTATTGTTCCTATGATTGATGCAAGAAGAATGGAAGTATATGGAGCCGTTTACAATGAAAATAATGAGCAAATAAGAGAAATAAAAGCAGAAATTATCGACGAAAACTCTTATGCTGACTTTCTAGAAATCAATAAGGTTTATTTTTTAGGTGATGGATCACAGAAGTGTAAAACCACAATTACACATAAAAATGCTGTTTTTGTTGATGATAAATTCCCATCAGCAAAAGAAATGGCACAATTATCTTTTGATAAATACCAAAAAAGCGACATAGAAAATGTCGCTTATTTCGAACCTTTTTATTTAAAAGATTTTATTGTAATACCTGAAAAGAAAAAGAAACCTACTTTTTAAAGTGTATTAGAGTAGTTAACAATGTTTTTTAAATCTTCAGTATCTTTAATATTTAGCTTGTTACTCTTAATGTATTTTTTGATTTCAGATTCATTTTCTTTGAAAATAGCGTAGAACTTTTTCTTATTTCCTGGAACTTCTATAATATTCTTATTATCAAATCGTATATAAAATACATCTTTGTTTCTTACAAAATCTGCTTGTTTCCCAGTAGAATAGCTGTTTTTAGGTGGTTTTGCTTCCTGAAACGTTACTATTTGTCTTGATAATAACTGATTGTTTCCTTCATTATGAACTATAAAATATTTTAAGTTATTGTTAAGTTCAAAAAGCTTGTAATTAGTATTTAAATTTTGGAATACAACTGATCTTTCGTTTTTCTTCTTTAAATATAATAATTGATTATTTTTAGTAAACTCCATCTCATCTCTATACATGTTATATCTTAGGAAAAATGTTTCTGAAATATTATCTACATTAGCTGCTAAATAGTTTGCATTAAGATACATTTTAGGTGCTAAATTTTTAAATTCAGCTGTTTTATCAATTTCCGTATTTGGATTAAAAATTGTGTTATACGTATTGCCACTGCCAGTTACAATCCCTCCAACTTGTGAAAAAATTAGAGTAGGTAACATTAAAATTGCTATTAAAAATTGTTTTTTCATTTTATCTTAGTTTTATATTAAATTATTATCAATAACTATGCCTTTTTTTCGATATTTACTCTATGTGGGTAAGGTATATCAATTCCAGCTGCATCAAAAGCTTCTTTTGTTTGCTCTATAATATCAAACTTTACAGCCCAATAATCTTCTTTTTTAACCCAAGCACGTGTAAAAAAGTTGATAGAACTATCACCCAATTCAGATAAATTTACTGCAGTTGCAGGTTCTTTTAAAACTAATGGATGATTGTTTATAACACCGAAAATAATTTCTTTTGTTTTTCTAATATCAGAATCGTAACCAACACCAAAAGTAAAATCTACTCTACGAGTTGCTTCTGTACTATAATTTACAATGTTTCCATTAGAGAGTGCTCCATTTGGTATAATTACTTCTTTATTATCAGGAGTATTTAGTTTTGTAGTAAAAATTTCAATTTCTTTTACTGTTCCACTTTCTCCTTGAGCTTCAATAAAATCGCCAATTTTTATCGGCTTAAATATCATAATTAAAACACCACCAGCAAAATTACCAAGTGAACCTTGTAAAGCCAAACCTATAGCTAAACCAGCTGCTGCAATAATAGCTGCAAACGATGTTGTTGCAATTCCTAATTGAGAAATTACAGTTATAAATAATAATACTTTTAAAATCCAACCTAAAAGATTTCCTAAAAACTTTTGAAGTGTTACATCCACACCTCTTTTTTGCATTATTTTTCTCGAAGATTTTATAATTATTTTAATAACATATAAACCAACAAAAAGTATTAATAATGCTGTGATTACTTTTGGTGCGTATAAAAATAATAAATCTTGTGATGTTTCTAAAAATTCTTCCATATTTCGTTTTTATAATTTAATTTAAAGCAAAAATAACAGTTTACTTTTAAAAACGATAGAGAATATCAAAGTAATAAAATAGATACAATACTTAAAAACGCTGGTATAGTTTGAATATATAAGATTTTAATGAATTTTGTAGAATACGCACCATAAATACCCGCTATAAAAACACAGATTAAAAAAAATAAAGCTACATCAACATTGTTACTTATTATAGACCAAATTAATCCAGCTGCTAAAAAACCATTATATAAGCCTTGATTTGCAGCCATAACTTTAGTTTCTTCAGCAAACTTTTTATCTTTAAGATTAAAAGCTTTTATTCCTTTTTTTGTAGTCCAAAGAGCCATCTCTAAATAGAGAATATAAATGTGTATTAAGGAAACTAAACCTATTAATACAATTTGTAAAATATTCATATTTAAAAAATGGTTTAATTTACTTCAAAAGTAATTTTAACATTAACTCTAAATTCGGTAATTGCATTTTCGTTTACGACTGCACTTTGTGATTGAACAAAGACAGATTTAATATTTTTTACTGACTTTGCAGCATGTTTAACGGCTTTTCTTGTTGCTTCTTCCCAACTTTTGTTAGAGTTTGCTAGTACTTCAATAACTTTCATTACTGCCATAATTTTTTATTTTAAATTGATTTAAGGTAAATATAGAATATTATGAGGAATAAGTTTCACTATAAAAATCTCAATGTTAATTTAATGTTACCAAAATGTTGTGTAATAGTTAGTAAATTTATATATTTGTAATTATAATGTTAACCTTAAAATAGAATAGTTATGAAAAAATTTTTTACAATATGCATGCTAAGTATAGCTACCATAGGTTTTTCACAAGATAATAAACCAACTTTTAAGGCTGAAGGAGATTTAGTAAAAGCTACTTACTATTATGAAGATGGATCAGTAAAAACTCAAGGATTCTTTAAAGATAAAAAACTAACTGGTGAGTGGATTCGTTTTGATAAAGCTGGTAATAAAACTCAATTAGCGTATTATGAATCTGGTAAGAAAGTTGGGAAATGGTTTATTTGGAGTGATGAGGCTTTAAAAGAAATTAACTATAGCAATAACGCAATTGCATCTGTTAATGTTTGGAAGCCAGAATCTAAAGTTGCTCTTAACGAAGATTAAAATGGTCATAAAAATATTTAAAACTCATTAGAATTTTTCTAATGAGTTTTTTTTTGGCTGTAATTTTGCTTCATCACTTCTTAATTTCAATTTATATTATTCATTAGAAGTTATATTTAAAAAGTAACAATCTATTCTTTTATCTAATTGCAAAAAGTATAATCAAATTAGTTTTTTCAAGGCCTGTATTACTCAAAATTAAGAATAGTGTATCAAGTATGAATTTATTAAATAGTAGGATTTAATTTGTTATAATTGACTAACAGTTTAATGATCTTAAGAATAATTACAACACAGAAGAAAAAATACGCATCATAAAAAAAGTCGTTTAGATTTATCTAAACGACTTTTTTATGAACTTTAATAAAATGTATTATGTATTTATTCCACAATTAAAGTAAAAGGAATACTATATTTAACTCCAACTGGTTTACCTCTTTGTCTACCAGGTTTCATTGTTGGTAATTGTTGCATAACACTAATTACTTCACTTTTAATTTTTGGGTGTGGAGCTCTGGTTTGAACATCAACAATTTTACCAGTTTTATCAATTTTAAAGCTGATAAATACTCTTTTTTTACCTGGAGATAAACCAAGTTCATTTGGTAATTGTGCGTCAAACTTTCTAGAGAAATGTCTTTGAACTTTTTCACTAAAACAAGCTTTTAATTCTTCTTTATTCCCTTCACATCCAGGAAATACAGGAACATCTTCAATAATCATAAAACTTACGTCCTCAATTACTTCCTCTACTTCAGAAATCTCAACAATGTCATCTACAATAACAGCTTCAGTTTCATCTGTTTCTGTAGTTTCCATAACTGTTTCTTCGATTTCTTTATCATCCTCAACAATCTCAATTTTTTCTGGAGTTGGTGGTGGTGGTGGTGGTTTTTGTTTTGGAGGTTCAGGTTGTTGCATTACAATTGGAATGTCTTCTTCCATTTCTGATCTCATATCAGCAACAGCCAACTCACCATAAGTTTTGTCGTATGTTTTTTGTTCTATTACAGCATAAGTAACAAATAAAGCCAAAACAAGCCCAATTTGCATAAATATTTTGCTGAAATTCTCTAAATTCGATTTAGGATTTTTTTTAATTTCCATTATTAAACATTTTATAGATTGCTAATTTAAATAAATTATTACGTTAAATACAAGTCTTAGCATTAATTAATGTATTTTTTTTTAAAAAAAATATTAAAAATGAATAATGCTAACAGAACACCTAACGAATTTGCTAAAACATCTTTATAATCTCCTGTTCTATAAATTGTTAAAGTACTTTGCAATACTTCAATAATTATGCCAAATAAAATACAACATACTACTATGATATATTTTTTACTTGGTTTTTTATAAAAAGATAATAACCATGTTAACGCCAACACAAAATAGGCAATACTGTGATATGCTTTATCTATATTATTTATATTGATTCCTGTATTAGGAACTTTTAATAAACTTAAGCAGATAATAGCTACTGTTGTTACAATTGCAACAACTAATAAATTATCCAGCAATAAGACTTTTATACGCTTCAGCATCTAATAAATCATCTATTTGAGATGCGTCAGAAATTTCGATTTTAATCATCCATCCTTTGTTGTAAGGATCTGTGTTTACCAATTCAGGATCGTTTTCTAATTCATCATTAAACTCAATTACTTCTCCAGTTAATGGCATAAATAAATCTGAAACTGTTTTTACAGCTTCAACAGAACCAAAAACTTCTCCTTCTTCTACAGTATCATCTAATGTATCAACATCAACATAAACAATATCACCTAATTCTCCTTGTGCAAAATCTGTAATTCCTACAGTTGCAACATTGTTTTCAATTTTAATCCACTCGTGATCTTTAGTGTATTTTAATTCAGCTGGAATATTCATTTTTTTAATATTTGTTTTAATTTTAATTTCCTCCTAAGTTATAAACTAAATTAATACCTCCATTAATTGCCTGTCTAGGAAATGTAGTCGAGATTGCGAATTTAGATGTTTGGTGATTATAATAAAAAGAAGCTGTTAAATTGCTACTTAATATATAATCGGCTGTAAATTTAATAGAAAATAATCTTTGACCACCACTAATTTGGTCATTATCTTCATCAATATATCTAATTTGTGTTAAATTATCTCTTAAAGAAACATCTGCTCTTATATTTACATCACCTTTTAAGGTTGTTTTTTTACCTGTAAAACGTGTATTAAATTTTACATCTTTAAAAACATAACCAACACCAACAATATATTCTGTACCTGCAATATCTGTTAAAGTGCTGTTGTTGAAGTTCATGGTTAAAGTTCTGTCTCTCTTTATTTCACTTCTTAAAGAAAATGAATTTCTCATTTTCATATCTACTTTTATTAATGGTGAAAACTCATCAACCAAAGTTGCGCTTGAAATTAATCTTTGTGGTTCAAAATTACCTGCTATATTTTTTTGAGT
>CAXBPL010000044.1:0-20694 GCA_963977615.1 uncultured Polaribacter sp.
TTAAAACTTTGGTTTCAGACCAATCTACACCAACATCTTTTATAAATTGAAGAGGCTTTGGGTTCGCCTCATAATGTTCTACTAAATCTGCAGCCATTTGTACTGGACTGTAAATAACCACATATAAAGCAAGTTGATGCGCCAAAGTTGTATTTACCTGATTATTCTTTTTATAGTCATCAAATTTAATATTAAAGATTCCTGGTGTATAATCTATAGGTCCTGCCAACATTCTTGTAAAAGCGACAATAGGTAAATGCTCAGGAGGGTTTCCTCCATCAGAAGACCAAGCATTAAATTCTTGTCCTCGCAAACCTTCTCTAGAAATTATATTTGGATATGTACGTCTTAAACCTGTTGCTTTTATAGGTTCGTGCGCATTTACAGCTACTTGATATTTTGCTGCTTTTATAGCTGCATTGTTATATTGATTCACCATATATTGTCCATGATGATATTCTCCTTTTGGTAAAATTTTACCAACATAACCAGATTTTACTGCATGCATTCCATATTTCTGCATTAAAGCATACGCTGTATCTTGTTGTTTTTCATACGTTTCTGTAGCTGCAGAAGTTTCATGATGCATAATAATTTGCACACCTTTTTCTTTTGCGTATGCTGTAACTTCATCTAAATTATAATCTGGATAAGGAGTTACAAAATCAAAAACACCTTCTCTGTCTTCAAAACCAATCCAACGTTCCCAACCAGTATTCCAACCTTCAACTAAAACACCTCCAATATTATTCTTTGCTGAAAAGTCGATAAAACGTTTTACATTTTCTGTGGTTGCTCCATGTTTTCCATGCGCTTTTCCTGTATCTGTCCATTTTCCATCAACCATTTCCATTCCATAATCCCAAGAAGATTTTCCTAAATGCATTTCCCACCAAACTCCTGTATATTTCATAGGTGTAAACCAAGAAACATCACCCAATTTATTTGGTTCGTTTAAATTTACAATTAAGTTAGATTGAATTAAATCTGGCGCATTTTCAGTAATCTGAATCGTTCTCCAAGGCGTATGAAATGGCAATGTTCTTTTTACTTTATACGTTGTATTTCTAGAACCTACTAAACTACTTTTAAAAGATAATTTATCTGTATCAACTTTTAAAGTCATTCCAGCATAATCTAATAAAGCAGCTTCATGAAAACTTAAATGAATGCCATTTTTACCAACTAAAGTTACTGGTGTATTTACAGCATTTTCTGGAATATATGTTTGTCCTAAACTTGGGTGGTTTCTTTTAACAGATGCATCAATTTCTGATAATTTTGTAGTACTATACAAATGCTCGTAAATATCCCAATCTCCAGGAATCCAAAAGGTTTTATAGTCTTCAGTTAAATTAAATTCGGTATTTTCTTCTACAATAAGAGCTTCTGTAAAATTGTCTTGTTTTGGGAATTCATATCTAAAACCAACACCATCATTGTATACTTTAAAAACAATGTTTAATTTTCTTTTTAAGTCTGATTTTTCTTGCAATTCTACTCGTAATTCATTGTAATTATTTACAACATCTAATTGCTCTCCCCAAGGCATTTGCCAAGTTTCGTTAAAGTTTTTTGTTGACGAATTAATTACTTCAAAATCATCTAAAAAAGAATTTGAATCTTCAAAATCAAAACCTAAAGAAGATTTTTTAATAATAGTATCTTGTTTAAAAACAACTTCATAAAAAGGTTTACCACTTTTATCTAAAGAGAATTCTAAAGATATTTTTTCATCAGGAGAAACCAAAACAGTTTCTGGTTTCATACCACAAGAAGATAAACTAACACAAATAACAATCAATAAAAATTTAATTTTCATAACTTATATTTTTTCTAGTAAAACAATATCAAACTCTGAATCCACACTTACTTTTCCGTCTTTTACTTCAACTCTTTGATTTGAATAAAAATCTTGTAATTTTTGTCCGTTTTCAAATATTGAAGCAACATTTAGCTCTTTATTTCCTTTTGATAAATTAATACCAGCAATAATTTTATCATCATTTCTAACTCTAGAAAACACCAAGCCATTTTCATCAGAAATTAATTGATGTTTTCCTGCACCAACAGCTGTATGATTTGCTCTAAACTGACCTAATTTTTGCCAATGATTTAATACATCTTTGGTATTTTTATCCGAAGAAATTGCATCCCAATTCATAAAAGAACGCAAAGTTGCATCTCCAACTGTACCTTCAATTGTTAAATCTCTGGCAGATTCATCACCATAATAAACCTGAGAAGTTCCTGGTGTTAACAATAACATGGTTGCAGTTTTGTATGCCATTTCTCTTTCTTTATCAAATGGCTGTCCATCATCATGAGAGGTCATGTAATTTAAAATTCCATAGCCTTTTAATTCTGAGTTTAAAAGTGAATCGTATTTGGCAAAAACATCCTTTTCAGCCATTTGTTTTACATTCCATTTTAATTCAAAATTGATTAAACTGTTAAATGCTTTGTCAAAATAATTGACTTTTTTATCGCCAAAATCAAATGATTTTCCATGAGAAATTGCATAATTATACACTTCTCCAACTAAATAAAAATTGCTAGTATCTAACACTTTCTCAGGATTATTTTTCTTGTAATCTGCAAAAGCTACATCACATTCTTGCTTAAATTCTTGCCAAACAAATTCTTCTGTATGTTTTACAGTATCAACTCTGTAACCATCAATTCCAAATTCTGTTATATAATCTGTTAGCCATTTCATAATATAAAAACGAGGCGCTTTTGGATGTCCTGTTTTAGCGAAAAAAGCATCTAATTCTCTAACTTCTTGCTCATATCTTCCTTCAGCTTTCCATTTTTCAATTAAATGTTTTGGCAATTCTACAGCTTCATTACTTTCGGTTTTAATATCTGGTAAATTTTCTACTAATGTGCAATTTACAGTCGTTTCAAAATCTTTATAGGTACAAGCAGGTTCAGTTCTAACCCAATCACTTGGCCAAACAGGATCTTTATCTGTAACTGGCCCTGTATGATTTATAACAGCATCTAACAACACACGAATTCCGTTTTTATGCGCCAAATCTACCAACTCTTTTAACGCTTCTTTGGTTCCATAATTTGGGTCGATTTTAGTCCAATCTTTTGCCCAATAACCATGATAACCATAAGACAAACCTGTGCCTTCATCTGTTCCTCCATGAATTTGCTCAACAATTGGTGTCATCCAAATAGCATTGATTCCTAATTTTGTAAAATACCCTTCTTTTATTTTTTGAGTGATTCCTTTAATATCTCCACCTTCAAAACCTCTTAATTTTCCAGCTTCTTTTGTTCTATCAAAATTGATGTCATTTGAAGTGTCTCCATTATTAAATCTGTCCGTTAATAAAAAATAGATGTTTGCTCCTTCCCAAACAAATTGTTTTTTGGCAACTGCTTTGGTTTCTTTTTTAGCTGTTGTATTTTCTTGACAACTAAAAATGGTTGCAAGTGCGAATAAGAAAAGTATTTTTTTCATATTATTTTTATTGAAGTTTTAAAATAAAAGATTCTAATGGTTTTACATCTAAACGAATTTTCGCTTCATTATTTTTAACAACTAAAGTTGATGAATATTCGTTATACAATTGATCTTTAAATTGATATTCGCCCTCTTTTAAATTCCATTTTTTAATAATGTTTTCTGGCAATTGTAACTCAAAACCATATTCATTTTCTGTATTAAAATTAGAAATAATTATCAATTTTTCAGTTTCAGAATAACGTACAAAAGACAACACTTTTTCATTATACCATTCTGTATGTTCTCTATTAAATTGATGAATATCTTGGTATTCACCCATTAAAGCATCACTTTTAATGGTGAAGTTTAATAAACGTTTGTAAAAATCTCTTAAAGATTTTTCTTCTTTGGTAGATTGTCCTCCATCAAATTTTTTGTCATTTACCCATCTTTGCAAACTTGGCACTCCAACATAATCAAAAATTGAAGTTCTACTTGGGCTTCCAAAACCAGCGTTTTCTGAACCATCTTCGCCAAATTCTTGACCAAAATAAACCATGGTTGGTGCTGTAGAAATTGTAGTAGAAACCACCATTGCTGGTTTTCCTTTTAAAGCATTGCCTGCAAATTCTTTACTTGCAATTCTTTGCTCATCATGATTTTCTAAAAAATGCAACATATGATGTTCGATATCTTTCAGATCTTCTTGAATTGGAGGGATATTATCTGTTAATCCATGACCTTGCATTACATGTTTAATGGTATCATATAATTGTACTTTATCATACAAATAATCCATTTTTCCTTTTTTGATATAATCTCTATACAAGCTTGGATTGTACACTTCTGCCAATAAAAAAGCTTCTGAATTTTTCATTTTGATAGCAGAATTCATAAAACTCCAAAATTCAACTGGCACCATTTCTGCCATGTCAAATCTAAAACCATCAACGCCTTTTTCTAACCAATACAAAGCAATGTCTCTGAATTTTATCCAAGAATTTGGAACAGTTTTATCTTGCCAAAATTCAAAATGTTTCTTGTAATCTTCATTTTCAAAACCTGCTGGTAATGCATCAAAATCTTTTATACCATCAGGAGAAATTCCGTAATTAACTTTTACTGTCTCATACCAATCATTACTATTTGGTTTTGGAGATCTAGAACCATTGCCAGTCCATTTTGCAGGATTTTCATCAAATCTCAAATCACTTAAAGCATTTTCTTCTCCTCCTAAAGGTTGATAATCATTTACGAAATCTGGCACTTCAAATGCTTTGTTAGGCACATAATAAAAATTATTATTCACATCATATTCCACAGAAACATCATCCTCTGCACCAAAATCTTTTATGCCTTCAGGATTTGTTAAACCTTCATAATTTCTTGCTACGTGATTTGGTACAATATCAATAATTACTTTTAAATCGTTTTTGTGAGAACGCTCAATTAATTGCTCAAATTCCTGCAATCTATTTTCAACATTTACTGCCAAATCAGGATTTACATTGTAATAATCTTTTACTGCGTAAGGAGAACCTGCTCTACCTTTTACAACATCTGGATCGTCATTTGAAATTCCATATTTTGTATAATCTCGAATCACATCATGATGTGGAACTCCTGTGTACCAAATATGTGTAACTCCTAAATCTTTAATTTCCGATAATGCTTTGTCTGTGAAATCGTTAAATTTTCCAACGCCATTTTCCTCTAAAGTTCCCCAAGGTTTGTTGGTAGTATTTGTGTTCCCAAACAACCGTGTAAAAACTTGATAAACTACAGTTTTTTTTGCTGTATTTGTACTCTCCATGCTCACTTCTGTCTCTTTTTTTTCTGGTGTACAACCTATTAATATTGATAAAATTAAGGCTGATAAAAGGCTATATATTTTTCTCATAAGGATTGCTTATTGTAAGGTGATTTTTATTTTTAATTCTTTTTTAGGATGCCATTTTACAGGAATTGTAAGTGTATTTTCTTCTGATAAAATTCGCTTTCTTTTTCCGTTAACTTTTATTTTTTTAGGATTCCAGTTGATGTTGTGAATTATCAACGTAATTTCTTTTTCTGATGAATTCCAGTTCTTACCAAGTTCTGCTTCAAAATCGATTTCTAAATAACGTTTGCAATACTCAGCTTCGAATTCTAAAATTTCATAGTTCCCTTTTTCGAAAGCATTTGCTGTCAATCCATCATCATTATAAAAAGTTCTTTTAATGTTTTCTTTCTCATCAAAATAATAATGCAATTCTAATTGATCTGCTTTGTAATTATCTGTAGTTTGCACTAAATCACTCATCAAAATAAAAGAACCTCCTCTTACATAAGTAGGAATTGCTTTATCTTTTACTTTTACCGTTTTTGTTTGTCCACCTACTATTTTTTCTTCATTGTAATAGAAATTATACCAATTTGCTGTTTTTGGAAAATAAATCTCTTTCGTTTTTACGGAATCTTTTAAAATTGGTGTGATTAAAAAATCTTTTCCCCATAAATAGGTTTCTGAATTTTCTAATAAGTTTTTAGCATCTTCTTCAAAGAAAATAGGACGCATTAAAGGAGTTCCTTTTTGATTATTTTCGAACGCTAAATTGTAATTGTAAGGCAACAATTTATAACGTAATTCAATTGCTTTTTTAGCTAATTGTTTTGTTTTTTCGTTTCTAAAAACAGGTTCACTTGCAACATCTTCTTGAGCATGAGGTCTATAAATTGGCTGAAAAACGCCATATTGCAACCAACGTGTATACAAATTATCGTCCAAATTTGCGCCTGCAAATCCACCTAAATCTGAGTGCATATACCCCAAACCTTGCATTCCCATTTGTAGCGCAATTTCTGGTTGAGATTGCAAACCTCCCCAACTTCTGCTTACATCTCCAGACCAAGGAATCATTCCAAAACGTTGTGAGCCAGAACTTCCTGCTCTCATCAATATAAATGGTCTTTCATTTGGAAATTCTTTTTGATACCCTTCAAAAATTAAACGTGCCCAATCATGTCCATAGATATTATGGATTTCATCTGCTTGCTGAGTTTCATTAAAAGTTACCCAAGAAGGTAAAACTTCTGGTTCTCCTAAATCTCCCCAAAAACCTTTTGCACCTAAATCGTAAATTTCTTTATAAATATTCCAAAACCACTCTTTACCCTCTTTTTTGTAGATATCTACAATACCAGTATTGCCAAAATAGAAATCATATTTTGCAGAATTACCAACAGAATCTTTTGCTAAAACTTGTTTTTGATCAGCTTCTTTCCACTTTTTTGAGTTTGATAAAACAAAAGGTTCTGTAATTAAAACAGTCTTAACACCTTTATTTTTTAATTTAGAAATCATCCCTTTCATATCAGGGAAAGAATCTGTATCAACTTCTAGATTTCCCATGGTTCCTTGCACAGTTTTCCCAAACCAATACAAATCTAGAATTACAGCATCCACAGGAATATTTTCTTCTTGAAATTTTGCGATTGTTGCTTCAGTTTCTTTTTGAGAATGATACCCAAATCTGCTTGAAAAATTTCCTAAAGTCCATCTTGGAGGTAAAGGTTGTTTTCCTGTTAAATCTGTATAATTATCAATTAAATCTTCCCAAGAATCGCCGACAATTACTTGATATGTTTTGCGTCCAGAAATTGTTTCGTAGGTTAAAGAATTGTCTTTTTTACTATCCAAATCTAAATAACCAATTGGAGCATTATCAAAATGAATCATGTATTTTTTTGATGAAATGACCAATGGAATTGTAAAATTCATCAACTCTGCATAGGTTTCATAACCATATTGAGCTCTGTTATACAATGGCAATCTATACCCTCTTCTATTCATTCCCAAAGCTCTTGCTCCTCCTCCAAATAAAACTTCGTCTTCAGTTAAATTGAATTCAATTTTCTCTGTTTCATCAGCAACAATATTGCCTTTTACCAAATCCATTGGTATGTGTTTTGATTTAAAATAACCTTGTTTTTCTGAAGTTACTAGCTTGTCTTTGTAATAATATGAAATTTGAAAAGGCGATTTCTGGATTTTTACTGAAATGCCATCAGATTTGTAAATTATTTCATTATTGTTTTTATCAATTTTAATATGTGTAGAAGTTGGCTTTAAAACGACTGCATGAGATTCATCTTTTTTTACTTCTCCTTTAGGATAAAAAGTAGTTTCAACTATTTTTGAATTATAAAAATTGATAAAATAAACGCCATCTGAAACCTCAACTTTAAATTGATTTTCTTGCTCAAAATTTGCGCTTTTAAAATCTCTTTTTGCGTTTTGAGCAAACGTAAAAGTCGAAATAAATAGGAATAAAAAAAGAATTTTATAGGTTTTCATAATTAGTTATAAAATGTTCTCGATACAATTTCGATAAAAAAACGAAATCACTCGAACTGACAAGTTGTTATATTTTTCAGATTTTACAGGTTAGATACTGAAACAAGTTCAGCAAATGAACCTGTCAGGTCTTGTGTATTATATTTATTTTTTCAACAAAAAAGTAAATGGCAATTCCAATCTTTTTTGCCAAGATTTTTCTGAATGATCTGTTCCTTCAAAATATAAATTTTTGAAATTTGTATCATCATAACCTCCATTTTTAAAAATAGCATCTACTTTTGGAGCATATTGAGGATAAAAAGCATCCAACGTTTTATTTCCATAATCAAAATACATTTTATGCGTTTCTGAATCTGGTAAATTCGCTTCTAAATAGTTGAAAATTGCTCCTGGTAAAGGATTGTTTTCTTTCGGACTTCCTCCAACCCAATGTGTAGAAAAACAAGCTGCTCCTGCAAAAACTGCTGGATATTCTGCAACTGCATACATACTCATTAAACCTCCCATAGATGAACCTGCAACAAACGTATTTTCTTTATTTGTAAACACAGAATAAGTAGCATCTATATAAGGTTTTAGCTCTGTAACTAAGAAAGATAGATATTCATCTCCTTTTAAATCAACGCTAAAATTACTTTTTTTAGCTTCTGCATACATCGCTTCTTTATCTTCTTTTGATAAAAAATCCATCGCTTTTTCTGGGTACAAATCTTGCCAACGAATTTTAGGAATGTTATGAATCCCAACCACTATAAAATCTTTTACAGTTCCTTCTTTCATTAATTTGGTGGCAATTTCATCTACCATCCATTCTTGTTTGTTCCAAGTTGTAGTGGCATCAAATAAATTTTGTCCATCATGCATGTATAAAACTGCATATTTTTTTGCTGATGAATAGTTTTCTGGCAACCAAACATCTACAGGTCTTGGAACTATATTTTTAGACGGAAAAGAATCTACTCTTATTAATTTTCCACTAGCTAAAACTGCATTTTCTAAAACATTCGCTTCAACTTTCGGTTGACTTTGAACTTCCTTTTTTTCCTGTTTAGTTGTTACACTTTTACAAGAAATCATCAATAAAATTGAAAATAAAATCGTTATTTGTTTCATAATTGTTATTTTTAAAACTGTTCTCGATACAATTTCGACGAAAAATCGAAATCACTAGAACTGACAATTTATTGTATAAATAATTACTTTTTAGTCGTTAAAATGATACTTCCTTTCTCAGTTAATTCAATTTCATTTCCCCAAACAAACTCATCACCAGAAATAATATTTCTAAGTATTTTTCCTTCTAAACCAACTTCTGCATAACGTTTTAAATCGATTGTAATTGGCTCTTCATTTTTGTTGATAATATGCACAACAGTTTCATCATCTTTAATTCTGAATAAAAAATAAGTCCCCATAAATGGTGCAAAATGAATCGTTTTCCCTTCGTGAATTGCTTCACTTTTCTTACGATAATTTAAAACTTTGCTTACAAAATTTTGCATTTCTCTTTTTTCTGATGACAAACCTTCCCCAGTAAAAGCATTTATTGTATCCTCTTTAAAACCTCCAGGAAAATCGGTTCTTATTAAACCATGATCTCCAGGGTTTGCTGTGTCATCCATTAAAATTTCTGTTCCGTAATAAATTTGCGGAATTCTTGGCAACATCAACATATAACTTAACCCCATTTTTGCATTTACCATATCTTCTTCTAAAGCAGTAAACATTCTATTTTCATCATGATTGTCTAAAAAAATCATCATGTCTTTTGGAGTTGTATAATGGAAATCGTTTGCCAAACCTTCATAAAGTTTCACTAAACCTGTTCCCCAAGTTTCTTCTTCTTTAATGCCTTCCACAATTGCTTTTTGCATTGGGAAATCCATCGTAGATTTTAAGTTACTTTCATAACCATCTTTATTTTTTGCGCCTTTTTGCCAATAACCAACTAATAAAGGATTGTAACTCCATTCTTCGCCAACAATAGCAAAATTAGGATATTCGTTCATAATTGCACCTGCCCAATTTGCCATAAATTCTTTGTCTGGATAAGGATACGTGTCTTGACGAATTCCTCCCAAACCTAAAGTCTCAATCCACCAAATGCTATTTTGAATAATGTATGTTGCCATAAAAGGATTACGTTGATTTAAATCTGGCATTCCAGACACAAACCAACCTTCGTTATTTCCTTTTCTGTCAGATTTTGCAGCATACGAATCTTGGTTTGTAGTTCTTCTGTGATTGGAACCTATATTTTTATCATTTCCCCAAACATCAATATTGTCTTCGTAGTTTTTTTGATTGTTTATCCAATCTTCAAAAGGCAAATCTTTCATCCACCAATGTTCTAAACCACAATGATTCGCAACTTGATCCATGATTAATTTCATGTCTTTTTCGCGCAATTTATCTGCTAATTTTTTATAATCTTCTAAGGTTCCAAATCTTGGATCTACTTGATAATAATCTGTAATTGCATAGCCATGATAAGAGCCATTTGGCATATCATTTGTTAACACTGGAGTTGGCCAAATTGTTGTAAAACCTAAGTCAGCAATGTAATCTATATGATTTGTAATTCCTTGTAAATCTCCTCCATGACGTTTGTAACCATCAGTTCTATCGATTGTAGTTTCTTTTAATTTTTGGTTGATGTCATTCGTTTCATCCCCATTTGCAAAACGATCTGGAGTAATTAAATAAATAGCATCAGAACTGTCAAAACCCTTATAATCTTCAGCAGATTTTTGTCTTTCTTTTAGTTCGTATGTATGTGTTTTTTTAGTGTCATCATCAAAAGTAAAAATGATGTCGAATTTGCCTGCTTTTGTAGTTGCATCAATATTTAAATCGATAAAAAGATAATTTTGGCTTTTTGCTTTGTGAACTTTTTCTATAGAAACTCCATCATAAGAAATTGATGGTTTTGAGTTGCCTATATTATTTTCTTTTACTAATAATTGTAGTGAAGTATCTTTAAAATTAACCCACCAATTTGTAGGTTCTACTCTTTCTAAAGAGGTATTTGAAATAGAAACATCAGAAACAGGTGTGTTTACTTCTTCATTTTTACATGAAAAAATAAGCATTACAGAAAGTAAGAACAGTTGCTTGAAGTATTTCAAAATGTAGTTTTTATATAAACCTCAAAAGATTTATAACTGAATAATTTTCAGCACAAAAACTTTTGAGGTTTTGTTATTATATTGCTATTAAGCAGTTTGTAAATTATTTGGCGAAATTGTTGTTATTTCTCCATTTACTAAAATTTTCACTTCGTTTTTACCTTCCAACTCAAAATGAGTTCCTTTTTTAGAAACTTTTACAGTAATTACTTGATTTCTAAAATTGACTTTAAACGAGTAAGAATCCCATTGATTTGGAATTTTTGGCGAAAAAGAAAGTGTATTATCTAACACTCTCATGCCTCCAAAACCTTCTACAATACTCATCCAAGTTCCAGCCATAGAGGTTATATGCAAACCTTCTTCAACTTCGTGATTATAATCATCTAAATCCAAACGTGAAGTTCTCAAATAGAATTCATAAGCTTGATCCATTCTGTTTAACTTTGCTGCTTGAATACTATGTACACAAGGAGAAAGCGAACTTTCATGGACTGTAAATGGCTCATAAAAATCAAAATGACGCTCTAATTCTTCCGTAGAAAAATCATTTTCGAACATATAAAAACCTTGCAAAGTATCTGCTTGTTTTATGTATGGAGAACGTAAAATCCTGTCCCAACTCCATTTCTGGTTGATAGGTCTTTGGCTTTTATCCAAATCTGCAACTGTAATTAATTCCTTGTCTAAGAAACCATCTTGTTGTAAGAAAACATCATGCTTTTCCGAATATGGAAAATACATATTATCAGCTACATTTTTAAAAGAAGCCAACTCTTCATCTGTAAAATTTGTTTTTTCTTTAATTCTGATATAATCAGAAATATGATCAATTTTTACAGTTTCTATATTTTCTAAAGCATAATTAATACACCATTTTGCAATGTAATTTGTGTACCAATTATTGTTGATGTTATTTTCGTATTCATTAGGTCCAGTTACCCCTAACATTACATATTTATTTTTATCTGTAGAGAAATTTACCCTTTGATGCCAAAAACGTGCAATTCCGATTAAAACTTCTAACCCTTTTTCTGGAATGTAAGAATAATCGTCTGTAAATCTGTAATAGTTAAAAATTGCAAAAGCAATAGCACCATTTCTGTGAATTTCTTCAAAAGTGATTTCCCATTCATTATGGCATTCCTCACCATTCATAGTAACCATTGGGTATAAAGCTGCTCCGTTTTTAAAACCTAGCTTTGCTGCATTTTCAATGGCTTTTTCTAAATGATTATATCTGTATTCTAGCAAAGTTCTTGCAACAGATTGATCTTTGGTTGCCATATAAAAAGGAATACAATACGCTTCTGTATCCCAATAAGTACTTCCTCCATATTTTTCTCCAGTAAAACCTTTTGGTCCAATATTTAAAGAAATATCAGTTCCTAAATAGGTTTGATTTAGTTGAAAAATATTAAAACGAATTCCTTGTTGTGCTTTTACATCACCTTCAATGGTAATATCTGACATGTTCCAGATTTCTGCCCAAGAATTTTTCTGGGTTTCTAACATGGCTTCAAATCCAAAACTTACTGCTTTGTCTAAAATATCTTTTGCTGCAGCAACTAATTCGTCTTTCTTGTGATTTCTATCAACAACATATCCACCAAATTTATGAATTGTATAGGTTTCGTTTTTCTTGATTTCTTGTTGATAATGACAAGCAGTATAATTAGTTGTTTTGTTATTATTACAGCCTGTAATTACCTCATTATCATTTATAAATAAACGAGATTCCATAAAAGTACACGTATGAAAATTAGTTTTCATCGTTTTTGCTTCTATATAAGATTGTTGGTTGTTTTGAGTTACTTCTAAAACATCCCAAAATTGATCATCCCAATTCGTGTCTTCATTGGTAATTCCAGCATCTAAATAAGGAGAAAAAGTAATATTACAATTTCCACTTAAAGGAGTTACATTATATTCAATCGCACCAACTTCATCCAATTCTAAACTTAAAAAACGTTTGGTATCAACTTTAATTTTGATGTCGTTTTGCAAAACAGCTTCAAAACTTCTAGCCAACCAACCTTCTTTCATGTTGAGTTCTCTTTTAAATTTTGATACAGATTTACACGTGTGTAAATCTAAATCTTCTTCGTTAATTTTAACGTTGATACCAATCCAATTTGGTGCGTTTAAAACTTTTGCGAAGTATTCTGGATAGCCGTTTTTCCACCAACCAACTCTTGTTTTATCAGGATAATAAACTCCTGCAATATAACTTCCTTGAAAAGTTTCTCCTGTATATTTTTCTTCAAAATTAGCACGTTGACCCATGGCTCCATTACCAATACTGAATAAACTTTCTGAAGATTTAACCATTTTCGGGTCAAATCCTTCTTCTAGGATAGACCATTCATTTGGTATGATATAATCTTGATTCATAATTTATGTTTTTTCCTGCAAGGTCTTTGATACCTTGTAGGTTTGTTGTTTTTTAATTTAATATACCTACAAGGTTTTTGAAACCTTGCAGGATTTAGCAAACTTTCTATTTTTCTATTAACTCTTGAATAAAACTGATACTGATTTCTGTAAAATCATTAAAAATATAGTCAGCTTCATTTAAAATATTTTTTTCACCAATACCAATACTAATCATTTTTGCAGCATTTGCAGCTTCTACTCCTGCAACAGCATCTTCAAAAACAATACAATCATCAGCATTTACACCTAAATGTTTTGCTGCTAATAAAAATACTTCTGGATCTGGTTTTGCTTTTGTTACGTTATTTCCATCAACAATTGCATCAAAATAATGCAATAAACCAACTTTTTCTAAAATTGGTTGTGCATTTTTGCTTGCTGATCCTAAAGCTATTGGAATGTTATTTTCTTTTAAATATTCTAAAATTTTTGGTACATCAGGTAGTATTTCTGATGCATCCATATTTTCGATATACTTTAAATAGTCTACATTTTTTTCGACCATCCAAGTATCAAATTCTTGTTGTGTTGCTGTTCTATTACCAATATCTAAAAGAATTTCTAAACAGCGTTTTCTACTAACTCCTTTAAATAATTCGTTTTGTTCTTTGGTAAATTCAAATCCTAATTCGTTTGCTAGCTTTTTCCAAGCTAAATAATGATATTTGGCTGTGTCTACTATTACACCATCCAAATCAAAAATAAATCCTTTTTTCATATACTCTTAAATCTCTTCTTCTTGATAACTAATTGCGTTTTTATTCGTAATTAACAAGTTACATAAACCTGCAATTACCAAACTAATTCCTGCTACTGTCATAGCATTTATAGCTTCTTCTCCTAATAATCCTGATACAAAATTGATACCTCCTAATGCTGCAATAATTTGTGGAATTACAATAAACATGTTAAAAATCCCCATAATTACACCCATTTTCTTTGGATCTACAGAACTAGACAACATTGCATAAGGCATAGATAAAATACTACCCCAAGCAAAACCTATTAATACAAAACAGTATTTTAAATTTTCTGGAGTTGCATGACTCATTGCTAAAAAACCGATACCTCCTAATATTAATGAAAACATGTGTACATATTTTCTATTGATATTTCTTTTGGATGTATATAAGGTAAGTAATAATGCAAAAACCATAGATGACAAACCGTAAATACCCATTGCAGAACCAACTGAATTAGATGATTCTTGGAATTTAGTGTTTGCAATTCTAAAAGATTCTGCTTGCACAGCATCTGCCATATTATAAGCAGTTTCAATAGGTGCAGGTGTTGCAAAAACGTGTTCTGTTAAAGCAGGGTTTGCCAAAGACCACATTGTAAAGAATGCAAACCATGAAAAAAATTGAATAACTCCCAATTTTTTCATAGTTGTTGGCATAGTGCCAATATTGTTTAGAATATCTGGAATAAAATTATTTTTCTTTGCCTTTTCAAGTTTAAACTCTTCCATGTCTTCTGGAGGATATTCATCTGTAGTAAAAACAGTATATAATATACTCGCTAAAAAGACCAAAGCTCCAATTCCAAAAGCTACTTTTACAGACATTGGCACAACACCAGATGCAGCTTCATTACTAACTCCTAATTGAGAAACCATCCAAGGTAAATTACTTGCAATCCAAGTACCAATACCAATAATTAATGTTTGAACAACAAAACCATAAGATCTTTGAGATTGTGGTAATTTATCTGCAACTAAAGCTCTAAATGGCTCCATAGAAACGTTTATAGACGCATCTAAAATCCAAAGAAAACCAGCAGCAACCCATAATGCAGGAGAATGTGGCACAAAAAACAAGGCTAGTGAACTAAAAACTGCACCTACTAAAAAGTAAGGCCTTCTTCTTCCCCATTTTACGCTCCAAGTTCTATCACTCATATAACCAATAATTGGTTGTACAAGTAAACCTGTTAAAGGAGCTGCAATCCAAAGCATAGGAATATCTTCCTTTCCTGCTCCTAAAGTTTGAAAAATTCTTGACATAAATCCACCTTGAAGGGCGAATCCAAATTGTATTCCTAGAAATCCGAAACTCATGTTCCAGATTTGCCAAAAGCTTAATTTACGCTTTTCCATTATCGAATATTATTATATAATTAATATTTCGACAAGTGTTTTAGACTTATCAATGATTATAAATTGTGGAATGTAATTTATTGATAAATCGTATTAAGGAAACAAATATAAGTTTATTTTGTGATATTGATAAAAAACAGTTACTATTTTTACGACGACGGTTTCGTGAATAATTCGTAATTCAAATAAATTACGACGACGGTTTCGTAGATTCTCTAAGTTTTAAATCGCTAGAAATTACAATTTTTTTAGGTCTATAAACTTCAGATTCTTTTTCAATTTTATCTATTAAAAGTTCCACTGCTTGTTTCCCCATCGTAAAACCATGTTGTGCCATTGTTGTGATTGTTGGTGATGAATATTCTGAAATTAAACCATCTGTAAAACCTATAACAGACAAGTCATTAGGCACGTTTAAACCCCTTTCTTTCGCTATTTTCATTGAGTTTGCTGCGTAAATTTCGTTAACAGCAAAAACACCATCTATGTCTTTATCAAAAACCTTTTCAATTTGATCTTTAATATCCTGATTTTCATCAATTTCAACAATTAAACTAGGATCTGTTTTTATGTAGTTTTCTATCAAAGCTTTCTCATAACCTTGCCTTCTTAAAGTACCTACATTTACATGATTTGGAGTGGTAATTAAAGCTATTTTTTTAACACCATTATCTAACAAATACTTCGTGGCTTTATACCCTGCACCAACATCATCTACAACCACTTTATCACATAAAATTTCATCTACAACTCTATCAAAAAGCACCAATGGAATTTCTTCTGCAACTAAGTCTGTAAAATGCTTAAAGTCTTTATTCTTAAGGGTTTCATTAGCTATGGATACAATAATACCATCTACACTTCCATTAGATAATACCTTTAAAGTTTCTACTTCTTTCTTGTAAGATTCATTAGAAAAACAAACCATAATATTATAGCCTTTTTTATTGGCTCCTTCCTCAATTCCCATGATTACTGTAGAGAAAAAATGGTGCACAATTTTCGGTAAAATAACACCAATAACTTTCGTTTTTTGGTTTCGTAATTGTAAGGCTAAATGATTGGGTTTATAATTGTAAAGATTTGCATAGGCTTGAATTTTTTCTTTCGTATCTGAACTTATCTCATGACTGTCTCTTAATGCTTTAGAAACTGTTGATGTAGATACCCCTAATTCTTTGGCAATTGTTTTTATTGTAATTTTTTGCTTCATTTTTTATGGAAAAGAAAATTAAAATTCAATTTACAGTTAATTTAATGAATTAAATACAGAAAAAGTTATTAACACGAAACCGATTTCGTAGATTTTGTATTCTATATTATCCCATATATATTCTATTTTTACATATGTGGAATGTCAATTTATTGTTAACCTAAACCAAATTTACAGTTATTATTTAACAAATTATACATGAAAAAATTTAAATTATTATTAATCGGAATTCTACTAACGTCTTCTTTTACAATGTTTGCTCAGCAAACCGTAAAAGGTGTGGTTAAAGAAAAATCATCTGGGGAACTTTTACCTGGTGTTAGTATCGTAATTAAAGGTACTGTTAGAGGAACTGAAACAGATTTTGATGGAAACTTTACAATTGAAAGAGTAAAATCTGGAGATGTGCTTGTTTTTAGATATTTAGGATTTGCAACTAAAGAAGTAGTAATTGGATCTAACCTTAACTTAAATGTAGCATTAGATCAATCTTCAGAACAATTAGATGAAATTGTTGTAGTTGGTTATGGTACTACAACTGTAAAAGACGCTACTGGTTCTGTAGAAGCTATTACTGCTAAAGAGTTTACAAAGGGTAATATTGTTACTCCAGAAAACTTATTAAGTGGTAGAGTTGCTGGTGTAAACATTACTACTAGTGGTGCTCCTGGTTCTGGTTCTCAAATTAGAATTCGTGGAGGTTCTTCATTGAACGCATCAAACGATCCTTTAATTGTTATTGATGGTTTGCCTTTATCAGGAATTAATTTATCGAGTATCAATCCAAATGACATTGAATCTTTTTCTATTTTAAAAGATGCTTCTGCAACTGCAATTTATGGTTCTAGAGGTGCAAATGGGGTTATAATTATTTCTACTAAAAAAGGTAGAAGTGAATATACTTTAGATTATGATTATCAAATAGCTTTTGGTGAAGTTAAAGATAGAATTAATGTTTTTGATGGAGATTCTTTTAGAAACTTAGTTGCTGCTCAAAATCCTGGAGATGTAGGATTGTTAGGAACTGCAAATACGAATTGGCAAGATGAAATTTTGCAAAAATCGGTTTCTACGCAACACAATTTAACGGCTAGAGGACAAATTTTTGGTTTTATACCAACAAGACTTTCTGTAAATTTTTCAGAAATTGAAGGAAACATTTTAACATCACAATTTGATAGATCTAATGTATCTTTATCTATGAATCCATCATTTTTTGATGATCACTTAAAAATTGGTGTAAATTACAACAGAGCTTTTTTAGACACTAGAATTGCAGATGCTGGCCAAGTAAATGCTGCTTTGCGTTATGACCCTACACAACCTGTGTACGATGCAACTTCTCCTTTTGGAGGTTTTTATCAACATTTAACAAGAACACCAAATGGTATTTTGGTTGATAATGGAACTAGAAATCCTGTAGCAGCTTTGTTACAAAATAATAGTAACGAAGATACTTTTAGACAATATGGTAATTTAAAAATGGATTATAAATTACATTTTTTACCAGAAGTAACAGCAACTGTTTCTGTAGGTTTTGATAAATCTACTCAAGAAGGTTCCTATTTTAATCCTTTAAATAGCCCTGCAAGTTATAATGATTTATTTATTGGTGCAGAAGGAAGCTATATAAATGAATATAATAACGAAAATTTAGATGCTTATTTAACGTTTAACAAAACGTTTGGTAAACTTAAAACAGATGCCATGGTTGGTTATAACTACCAATCTTTTGAAAGTTCTGGTAATAGTACAGGTAATACAAGAAACCCAAATGATACTGGATTTACATCTTATGTAAATACACCTGTTGTTTTAGTTGGTTTTATTGGTAGAGTAAATTTAGCATATAATGAAAAATACTTATTAACGTTAAATTACAGAAGAGATGGTACTTCTAGATTTGGTCCAGATAGTAGATGGGGTAATTTTGGTGGAGCTTCTTTAGCTTGGAGAATTAGCGACGAAGATTTCTTAAAAGAAAGTTCTGTAATCTCTGATTTAAAATTAAGAGCATCTTATGGTGTTAATGGTCAACAAGAAGGAATTCAAGGAGATTTATACTTGGATAAATATCGTTTTGGAAACCTAGGTTCTAATTATATTTTTGGCGGAGTTCCTATTCAATCTACAATACCTTCTGAAAGAAGTAATTTAAGATGGGAAGATGTTGCTACTATAGAATTTGGTGTTGATTATGGTTTATTTAATAATAAATTGACAGGTTCTTTAAATGCATTCCAAAAAAATTCTACAAATTTAATTTCAGATGCACCAGTTGCAGATGGTTCTAACTTTACAAACAGAGTTTTACAAAATATTGGAGATTTACAAGTAAATGGTATTGAATTTTCTTTAAATGCAGATGTAATTAAAACTGAAGATTTTAACTGGAACTTAAATTTTAATGCTACTTATTTAGACAGAGAAATTAAGGAATTAGCTTTAGATCAAGATATTACAACTGGAGGAATTTCAGGAGGAACAGGAAACTTTATTCAATTATTTAGTGAAGGTTTTGCTCCAAATGCATTTTTTATGTACAAACAATTGTATGACACAAGTGGCAGCCCAATTGAAGGTGCTTATGCAGATTTAAATGGAGATGGTATTTTAAATCAGCAAGACAGGTATTTAAAAGAAGATCCTCAAGGAAATGTAACTTTTGGTTTTCAATCTGACTTTAACTACAAAAATTTCGATTTAGCTTTTAACCTAAGAGCTAGTGTTGGTAATTATGTGTACAACAACGTAAATTCTAGTTTAGCACAATATGATCTTATAAAAGACAATGCTGTATTAGGAAACATTCCAACTTCGGTTTTAGAAACTAATTTTAATAGTACTTCAGATGTAATACTTTCTGATATTTATTTAGAAAATGCATCTTTTTTAAGAATGGACAACATTACTTTAGGATACACTTTTGATAGACCTATCAAAAAATTTGCTTCAAACAGCATTCGTTTATGGGCTGGTATGCAAAATGTTTTTATACTTTCTGACTATTCTGGTTTAGATCCAGAAGTTTTTAATGGTATTGATAATAATATATACCCAAGACCAAGAACAATCTTAATTGGTGCTAACATTAAATTTTAATTAATAAATAATTAATGATGAAAAAAATATTTAAAATAGAAAAAATAGCAATCCTATTTTTGATTATGGTTGTTTCGCTATCATCTTGTACAAAAGATTTAGACATTACACCACAAGATGATCAAGATTTATTAGGAGAAGATTTTTTTGCAAAAGAAACTGCTTACAAAGAATTATTAGCTGGTGTTTATGCTAATTTATCTTTAACAGGTGTAGATGGAGAAGGTTCTTCAAATATTGATGGTTTAGATGCAGGAACAAGTCAGTTTGGTAGAGTATTATTATACTTACAAACATTATCTGCAGATCAAATGATTTGGTCTTATGAAAATGACCCTGGAACTCGTGAAATTCAACGTAATATTTGGAATGCAGATGATCCTATCATTTACGGAATGTTTGGTAGAACGCATGTAACAATTGCATTTGCAAACAATTTTTTAAGAGAAACTACAGACGAAAAATTAGCTTCAAGAAATGTATCTGATGCAACAAAATCTGAAATTGTAAAGTTTAGAGCAGAAGCGCGTTTGTTAAGAGCGATGTCTTACTATTACATGATGGATTTATTTGGTCAAGCAAACTTCTCAACAGAAAATGATGCTATAAACGCACAACCTTTAGTTTATAACAGACAACAATTATTTGACTTTGTAGAGACTGAATTAACTGCAATCGAAGCAGATTTATCAGAACCAATGAGTGTGGAACATGGTAGAGCTAGCAAAGGTGTGGCTTGGATGATTTTAGCAAAAATGTACTTAAATGCAGAAGTTTATATTGGGCAACCTAAATATACAGAAGCTATAGATAATTGTAAAAAAATTATTGCAGGTGGTTATATTTTAGCTGACAATTACCTTCATAATTTTATGGCAGATAACAATACAAATTCAGCTGTAAACGAGATTATTT
>CAXBPL010000045.1:0-20319 GCA_963977615.1 uncultured Polaribacter sp.
GCAAGAAGCGCGTTTGTCTTCCTTTTTTAACGGGTAAAAAACCTTCAAAAACAAACTTATCATTTGGCAAACCAGAATTTACCAAAGCTGGCACAAAAGCAGTAGCTCCAGGCAAACAATCCACTTCAATATTATTTTCTACACAAGCTCTTGTTAATAAAAAACCAGGATCTGAAATTGCAGGAGTTCCAGCATCCGAAATTAAAGCACAGGTTTCGCCATTTTTTAATCGGTTTATAATTCCAGTAATCGATTTATGCTCATTATGCATATGATGACTGTGCATTTGCGTAGCAATTTCGAAATGTTTTAAGAGTTTTCCACTAGTTCTTGTGTCTTCTGCTAAAATAAAATCGACTTCTTTTAAAACACGAATTGCTCTAAAAGTCATGTCTTCTAAATTGCCAATGGGTGTTGGAACTATATATAATTTGCTCATTTATGTGTTTTATTTAATAATCTAAAGAAGTCCCAAAATCGTTGTTTTGATGCAAAAAATGCATGTCTAAATCTTGCAAAGAGTCAGAAAATGAATGTAAATTTTCTTTGTTGGCTATAATTTTATCAATCGCTTCAGTTGCATTTTTTAAACGTGTTTCTCTATCTCCTTTTAATAAAATATAAGGTCTGTTATGTTTTTTTAAAGCAGTTTCAAAAGCATTAAACATTTCTAAACGCTGTTCTGGCCTATCACGTAAATCATCTTCTTCCCAAGGTGTATCAATATAGGTTAACAAATATAAATCATATTGATTTTCATTGGCAGCTTTGTTTAATTTTTCATCAACAAAACCACCATAAAACTCTTCTGAATATACTTTAGTTTCTAGTAAATCTGTATCGCAAATTAAAATTTTATCAGCTCTTTTCGCCAATTTATTTTCTAATTTCATTTGCCCAATTGCAATCGGAATTAAATCTTCTGCTTCACAAGTTTTACGCTCGTTGTTCCATTTATTTTGCAAATATTCACGTGCAAATTCTGGTGCCCAAACTGTGTGGTAATAGCGTGCTAATTGACGAGAAAGAGTTGTTTTTCCTGAAGATTCAGGTCCGAATAAAACAACCTTTACAAGATTGATGGGTTTTTGTTTAAGCTTTTTTTCCATGCTAAATAACCAAATATTGCTATAAATGTAAATATTAAATATTGAATACTAGTAAAAGTAAATCCTTTGTAAAAATATAATGGAGCAGAAATAATGTCTCCTACAATCCAAAAAAGCCAGTTTTCTACTTTTCGTTTTGCCATTAACCACATCCCTACAAAGAAAATTGCTGTGGTACATGTATCTACATAAGCAACCCAAGAAGTCCATTTATCAAAATAACTATACACTAAATACACAAAAAGGATGGTTGCTAAAAAGATTAAAATTGAAGTTTTTTTCTCTTTTTTTGTGGTGGTTGATATTTGTGTAACATGAGAATCATCTACTTTACGAGTCCAAAAATACCAGCCATAAATACTCATTATAAAATAGTAGACGTTGATCATCATATCACCCAAAAGTTCCCATTTTAAGAGAAGGTACACAAAAATTGAGGTGCTGATCATACCTGTTGGGAAAACCCAAATTTTATTTTGTTTAGAATACCAAACTGATAGGAAACCAAAAATTACAGCAATAATTTCTAGAACAACATCTATGGTTTCATAGGTTTTGTATTGTCCAAAAAGTGAATTAAAAATCTCTGTCATCTAACTTTTTTAAGAGTGTAAATTTAACGTTTTTGTAAGTTGAATAATAGTATTTTGGTTTTTAAATCTTTATAAAAGATTCCATACTTTATGATGTATATTTTTTTCTAAAACTGATAGGTGTCATCCCTGTTTTTGATTTAAAAAATCGAGAAAAATACGCATAATCAGAAAACTGAAGAATATTTGCAATAGCCGCTAAATTATTTTCTGAATGAATAATTAATCTTTTAGATTCTAAGATAATTCTTTCAGAAATTAATTGACTTGTAGTTTTATTTAAGGTTTTTTTTACAACTCTATTCAGGTGTTTGGTAGTTATATTTAATTGATCAGAATAAAATTTTGGTAGTTTCTCTTTATAAAAATGTTGGTTTATTAAATTCTCTAGGTGTTCAATAATTATAGAGTAACTAGGAGAAACGAGCTTTTCTAAATTAATTTCGGCTGTATATGCTCTAGTTAAATCGATATAAATACTATTGATGAGATTTATTATTTTTAACTCTTTCAGAATGTTTTGCTGTTGATATTCTGTGTATACTTCTTCAAATTTTAATTTTAAAGCATTCATTTTTATATCAGACAATTCTAATACAGGAGGATTTTGATTGGAATAATAAAAAGGAAATGAGTTCAATGTATGGTCTAAAAATTTTAGCTCATAAAATTCTTGAGAATGAAAAAAGATAAATCCTTCTGGTTTTGTATCAAACTGCCAAGAATGCGTTTGACCTGGTTTTAAAAAGAAAACTTTACCTGGATTTACGCTGTAAGAATTAAAATCTATTTCATGCTTACCAAACCCTTCTGTAAAAAGCACACACAAATAAAAATTATGACTGTGAGGTTTGTCGATTAACTTCTTATTCAACTCAAAATGATTTGAAAAAGAATTTATATACAAATCATTTAATAATTTGGATTCTTGAAACTGGTCTATTTTTAAAACGGGTATTTTCATAAAGATGTCCTAAAAGTACAAAAAGTAGAGTTTATACTATATGATAAATGAAGTTTTATCGGCTTAATTTTGCAGTCTTATAAAATTAGAGGTTATGGCCAATGTAATTGATGTATTAAAATGTAAATGTCCTAATTGTAAAAAAGGAAAAATGTATAATAATTTAGGAAATTTACTTTTATTTAAAGCACCTAAAATGAATACAAATTGCAGCGAATGTAATTTTAAATTTGAAAAAGAACCAGGTTTCTTTTTTGGAGCTATGTTTATTAGTTATGCACTTATTGTTGCAGAAATGGTTGCAAGTGTAGTTATCTTTAAATTTATTTTAGATTTTTCTTATATTGCTGTTGTTTCCTTAAGTGTTTTAATTTCGGTTTTATTGAGTATTACTAACTTTAGAATATCTAGATCTATTTGGGTTTATATGTTTTATAAAAATCAATAGTAAATCTCATAATTTTACTTGTTTTACACAAGTGTTTTTAAAAAGCAAACACACAAGTAAACCCTTCAAACTCTAAAAATTCAACAGTATAAGAAGTCGTTTCTCCATCAAAACGAATTTCTCCAGTAGTTTTTGCATCTTCAAATTTAAAATCTGCTACATAAATATGGTGCAGAAAAAGTAATTTTTTCTTTCCGTAAATTTTATACAAACTTTCTTTTGCACCCCAAACAATCGTTAATTTACTAATTAAAGCATCGTGATTTGCTATGGTTTTGTATTCTTCAATTGGTGTGAATTTATGTGCAATTTTTAAAATTTTATCACGCTGTTTTTCAATATCAATTCCAACTTGGGTTTCAGTGGAATAAATAATCGCAGTAAAATTAAAAGAATGTGTGATCGAAATAAATCGATTATCATTTAAATGAGGTTTTCCAAATTCATCGTAAATCAAATCAGCATCTGTTAAGCTAATTTCTTTTAACAAATGTCTAATACTCAAAAAACCTTTTTGATGTAAATCAGATTTCATGGAATTTAAACGCGCTGAACTATTTTCAGTTAAGGTAATTCCTTGTTTTAATTCTTCAATAGTTTCCTCGATTTTCCAAATTAAAATTTTGGTTTTTGAGCTGATAGTTAATGTTTTGTAAAGAGCCATAATTTTTAAATTCTATGTCGTAACTTTGCACTTCGAAATTTTAGAATATAAATATACATAAAATGAGCACAAAAACAGCTTACGTACCTTACAAAGTAAAAGATATTTCTCTAGCAGATTGGGGAAGAAAAGAAATGGATTTGGCAGAAGCAGAAATGCCAGGATTAATGAGTTTGAGAGAAGAATATGGAGATTCTCAACCTTTAAAAGGCGCAAGAATTGCAGGATGTTTACACATGACTATTCAAACTGCGGTTTTAATAGAAACTTTACAAGCTTTAGGAGCAGATGTTACTTGGAGTTCTTGTAATATATTTTCTACACAAGATCAAGCTGCTGCTGCAATTGCTGCAACAGGAACGCCAGTTTACGCTTGGAAAGGAATGAACGAAGAAGAATTTGATTGGTGTATAGAGCAAACTTTATTTTTTGGTGAAGATAAAAAGCCATTAAATATGATTTTAGATGATGGTGGAGATTTAACCAACATGGTTTTAGATCGTTATCCAGAATTAGCTGCAGGAATCAATGGTTTATCAGAAGAAACTACAACTGGAGTTCATAGATTATATGAAAGAGTAAAAAAAGGAACGTTACCAATGCCAGCCATTAACATTAACGATTCTGTTACAAAATCGAAATTCGATAATAAATATGGTTGTAAAGAATCTGCAGTAGATGCAATTCGTAGAGCAACAGATATTATGTTAGCAGGAAAACGTGTAACTGTTTGTGGTTATGGAGATGTTGGTAAAGGAACAGCAGCTTCTTTTAAAGGTGCAGGTTCAATTGTAACTGTTACAGAAATCGATCCTATTTGTGCTTTACAAGCTGCAATGGATGGTTTTGAAGTAAAGAAATTAGAAACTGTTGTTGGTAATTCAGACATTATTATTACAACTACAGGAAACAAAGGAATTGTTAGAGGTGAGCATTTTGAAGCAATGAAAGACAAAGTAATTGTTGCAAACATTGGTCATTTTGATAATGAAATTGATGTTCCTTATTTAAATGCAAACAGCGAAAAGGTTGAAATTAAACCTCAAGTTGATAAATATAACATCAATGGAAAAGATATTATTTTATTAGCAGAAGGACGTTTGGTAAATTTAGGATGTGCAACAGGTCACCCAAGTTTTGTAATGAGTAATTCATTTACAAACCAAACTTTGGCGCAAATGGAACTTTGGAACAATGCAAAAGCATACAAAAACGAAGTATACATGTTACCAAAACATTTAGATGAAAAAGTAGCATTTTTACATTTGGCTAAAATAGGAGTAGAGTTAACAGAATTGAGCAAAGACCAAGCAGATTATATTGGTGTAACTCAAGCTGGTCCTTTTAAGCCAGAACACTATAGATACTAAATAGTTGTTAGTTTTTAGTTGTTGGTTATTAGTAGCAACTAAATTTTATATACTATTTGTCATTTCGAAATGAGCCTTTTTAGGCGATTGAGAAATCTCATAAAATTCGAAAACTCTCTCATTAATTTGAGGGAGTTTTTTTATTTGGGCGTTTTAACAGGCTTTCACTACTCGCTTTTTTGTTGAAAAAACAAAAAGAGCTCAAACAAGTCGTTCAATCCTTAACGCGAGTTTCTGCATTTTAAAAAGAGTTGTCACATCGAGTGAATTTGATTTTTCATCAAATTTGTATCGAGATGTTTTATAAAGGTTACTTTTTAGTATTTTGCAAGCCAATTAATCAACCAACAATGCAACCAACCAAAAAATTAGGCTTACTATTAGGTCCAATATTATTTTTCTTAATTCAATTTACACCACTAACCTTAGTTTCTGAAAAAGCAGATGCAGTAATTGCTGTTGCAATTTGGATGGTTATTTGGTGGATATCAGAAACTGTAAATATTGCAGTGACAGCTTTGTTGCCATTAATTTTATTTCCATTGTTAAAAGTAATGGATATTGCAGATGTTGGTGCAAATTATGGAAGCCCAATTATCTTTTTATTCTTTGGTGGTTTTGTGTTGGCTTTGGCTTTAGAGAAAGTAAATCTGCATAAAAGAATTGCTTTAAATATTGTAAAATTTACAGGCACAACTCCAGAAAAAGTAGTGTTAGGTTTTATGCTGGCAACTGCTTTTATGAGCATGTGGATTAGTAATACAGCAAGCACAGTAGTCATGTTACCAATTGCAATATCTGTAATTAGGTTGCTTCTAAAAGATGAGGATGGTTTTACAAAAGGCGATAAAAATTTTGCATTAAGTATTATGTTGGGAATCGCTTTTGGAGCAAATGCAGGTGGAATTGCCACTGTTATTGGAACACCACCAAACTCTGTTTTAATCGGACTTTTAGAAAATCAATATAACATACAAATCTCTTTTTTAACTTGGATGAGTTTTGGATTGCCTTTTTCAATCTTAATGATTATTGCAGTTTATCTTGTGCTCGTAAAATGGATGTTTCCTTGTAAAGAAATCGTATTTACATCCTCTGCAAACTTAATATCAGAAGAAATTAAAAAGCTAGGAAAAATATCCAAAGAAGAAAAAAGAGTCTTAACTATTTTTGGGATTACTGTTTTTTTATGGATTACAAGAACTATTATCAATAGTGTTTTACCAGGTTTAAAATTGTCAGATACTATTATCAGTTTAATTGGGGCAGTTTCTTTATTTGCAATTCCTATGAATTTTAAAAAAGGGAATTTTATTTTAGAATGGAATGATACTCAGAAATTAGCTTGGGGAATCTTAATACTTTTTGGTGGAGGTTTAGCACTTGCAAAAGGAATGGATTCAAGTGGAATTGTAGCTTTAATTACAGAGACAATTGCAACTGGAAATTTTAATATTCTATTCACTGTTTCTCTATTAATTATTTTAATGTTGTTTATGACAGAGTTGATGAGTAATGTTGCTTTGGTTGCTGTTTTAGCACCAGTTGTTGCAGGAATTGCAGTTGGGTTAAATATCCCGATTTTAAATTTGTTAATTCCAGTAACCATGGCAAGTAGTTGTGCGTTTATGTTGCCAATGGCAACGCCTCCAAATGCCATTGTTTTTGCAAGTGGTTATGTAAAAGTAAATGAAATGGTAAAAGCAGGTGTTTTTCTAAACATCATTGCTGTTGTTTTGCTAATTTTGTATTATCAATTTATAATCCCGTTGTTTTTTTAAGGGTTTAATTGCTGGTTTTTTGTAAAATATTGATTTCCAAAATATTGAAAATTGTTAATTAGTTCTTCTAAAATTAACATTTACCAAATGCTTTTTCTTGTAATTTTAAAGTGTGAAATCAGGTAAGGTAAATTTAGTAGAAAAGTCTAAGAAAAGTTATAGAGTTGCGCGTCCAAAACAGACGGGTTTTTCTAGTCCTGCAACACATTACACAGAACCAAGAATCGATTTAAATGCTGAATTAATTACAAATCCATCAGCAACTTTTTACGTAAGAGTTATCGATAATAGCTTTCATGATTTCGAGATTTTAGAAAACGATGTTCTAATTGTAGATAAATCGCTTACACCAAAAAATAATCAGCTTGCAGTTATTGTAAAAGAAGATGCTTTTCAAATTGAAAGAATTGATGCAAATTCGAAAGAAGAAATGCAACTTTGGGGAGTTATTACCTATGTTATAAAATCTGTTTTATGATTGCTTTAGTAGATTGTAACAGTTTTTATGCTTCCTGTGAACAGGTTTTTAGACCTGATTTACAAGGAAAACCTGTGGTGGTTTTAAGTAATAACGATGGTTGTGTAATTGCAGCCAATAAAGAGGCAAAAGCGTTGACACATATTCCTATGTTTCAGCCTGTTTTTAAAATTAAAGAAGTTTTAAAAGCAAATAACGTTACCTGTTTCTCATCCAACTATACATTATATGCAGATTTATCTCAAAGAGTTATGGATACTTTACGAGAATTTTCGCCAATTGTAGAAGAGTATAGTATAGATGAAAGCTTTGTAGATTTATCTCATTTTGATGCTGATGAACTGGAAGAAATTGCGCATAAAATTAAAGAAACTGTACATAAAAATACAGGAATTCCTGTTGGAGTAGGAGTTGCTAAAACAAAGTCGCTCTCAAAAATGGCGAATAAATATGCCAAGAAAATTCCAGCAAATAATGGTGTTTATGTAATTGATTCCGAAGAAAAAAGAAGGTTTTTATTACAAGCAAATAAAGTAAAAGATATTTGGGGAATTGGACGTAAACATGCAATTCGTGTAGAAAAAACTGGTGCAAAAACAGCGCTAGATTTTGCTGAAACCAATTTAGCTTGGGTTCGTAAAGAAATGACAGTGGTTGGAGAGCGTTTGTGGAGAGAACTTAATAATTTTCCTTGTCATACAATGGAAGTTGAAATTGCCACTAAAAAAGGAATTGGAACTGCAAAATCTTTCGGTTATAAGCTCACTGAATACAGTTTAATTGAAGAGGCAACAAGTTATTATGTTGCTGAAGTTGCAGATTTGTTGCGTCAACAAAATTCGGCTGCAACCTATTTAGAAGTTTTTTTACAAACCAATAGTTTTAGCAATACAGATCATCAATATTATAAGAAAATTATCATCACTTTAGAAATCCCTACCAATAGCACTATTAAATTAACGCAAGAAGCTATTAAAGGATTGAGAAAAATATTTAAGCAAGGCTATCGCTATAAAAAAGTAGGTGTTAATTTGTTTGGTTTAATTCCAGATTCAGAGATTCAAACTAATTTATTTTATCAAGAGCAAAAAAGCGAAAGTAAAAAACTCACAAAAGCAATTGATGCCTTAAATAGCAAGTTTGGGAAAAATAAAGTAAAATTAGCTTCTGTTGGAAACAGAGAAAGTGAGTGGGCGTTAATTAAAGAGCACAGAAGTCCAAGATTTACAACACAATGGAAAGAGCTCTTAACAATTGGAAAATCAAAAGTAACTGTTAGCTAACTGTTTATTAAGTAATAAACTCGTTTATTTTTTCCTTTGGGATAAAACCCATCAACATTAAATAGATTCCACAGACAATTAAAATAATTCCCATTATTTTTTTTACGCGATAAATAACAGCAGGTGTCATTTTATTTTTAAGCTGTTTTGCCAAAAATATTTTACCTAAATCCGTTATAAAATAACCTAGAATAATGGTTGCAAAATACCAAAAAATGGCATTTTGATCCATATTTAAAGTAGGGCCAATTACCAAAACTGTACCTAGCCAAAAAGCTAAAACCCCAATATTGATAAAGTTTAAAAAATAGCCTTTAAAAAATAATTTTAGATAATTGTTTTTTACAATAGGAACTTCAATAGCTTTAGCAGACTCGATATCTTTCTTTTTATTAGCTCTATCAAAATAGCTAATTAAACCGTAAATAATTAAAACTAAACCACCAATAAAAAATAATCTAGGGTCGTCTTTAATCTTTTCAAGTAAAGATCGGCTTCCATAATACGCAATTAAAATAAAGGAAATATCCCCAAAAATTACTCCTAAATCAAAAATAATAGCAGCTTTTGCACCTTTTAAAATACTGGTTTGTATGAGCATAAAAAAAACTGGTCCAATCATAAAAGCCATGAAAAAACCAATTAATAAAGCATTTTTGAAATCGTAAATATCCATTGCTTAAAAATACTGTTTTTTATTTGAAGGGTAAAAAAAGGATGTAGAAAACATCCTTTTTAAATTATTTTTTGATACTTATTTATAGTGTTACTTTTTAGTAATTAAAAGTTACACAAATAAACAGGTATTTATTTTAAACATCATCGAAATCGATCGAAATTTTTGCAGTTGTTGGGTGTGCTTGGCAAGTTAAGATAAAACCTTCTTCAACTTCGCTATCTGTTAAAATAGAGTTTTTAACCATTACAGCTTTTCCTTCAGTAACTTTTGCCAAACAAGAACTACAAACACCACCTTGACAAGAGTAAGGAGGATCTAGTTGGTTGCGTAAAGTTGCAGCCAAAATATCATCTGTTTGTTGCATTGTAAAAGTTGTTTCCTCATCATCTAGCATTACTGTTATTTGAGTAGTTCCTTCTTTTACTTCTGCTAATGCTTCTTCATCAACAGAAACTGTAAAAAGCTCAAAATGAATGTTTTCTTTAGCAATATTATTGCTTTTTAAAGTAGCAGAAACTTCTTGAATCATTTCTTCTGGACCACATAAAAAAGCAGCATCAAAAGTAGTTTCTTTGTACATGTTTTTTACAAAGTAATTCGTAACACTTTTATCGATTCTACCTCTTAATTGGTTTTTAACTTCCTCTCTACTAAAAATATAATGCAATTTAAATCTCTCTGAAAAAGATTCTTTTAACGCATTTAATTCTTCATAAAAAATAGTGTCTGCAGCAGTTTTGTTTCCGTAAACTAAGGTGAAATTAGCTGTAGGTTCATCTTCTAAAACTGTTTTTATCATCGATAAAATTGGCGTAATTCCAGAACCAGCAGCAAAACCTATGTAGTTTTTGTTAGGTTCTGCATTTAATAAAAAGCGTCCTCCAGGAACTGTAATTTCAATTTCATCACCAGCTTTTAAAACGGAAGTTGCATAGGTAGAGAATGTTCCGTTTTCAACAGCTTTAATAGCTACTCTAATATCGCCACTTTTTGGAGTAGAACAAATGGAGTAAGCTCTTCTAACTTCCTCTCCATTAATTATTGTTTGTAATGTTATGTATTGACCTGCTGTAAAATTAAAATCGTCTTTTAAATTTGTAGGAATGTCAAACAAAACAGAAACCGCATTTGCGGTTTCTTGTGTAATTTCTTTAATATGTACTTTGTGAAAATCTGCCATAAATGTATTAAACTAAATTATTTGCAATTAAATATTCAGCAATTTGAACTGTATTTGTTGCAGCACCTTTTCGTAAGTTGTCAGCAACAATCCACAAATTTAAGGTTTTTTCTTGAGACTCATCTCTTCTAATTCGTCCAACAAAGACCTCATCTTTATTGTGCGCATTTATTGGCATTGGATATATATTATTTGCTAAATCATCTTGCACTACAACTCCAGGCGTTTCATTTAGTATTTTTCTTACTTCAGCTAAATCAAAATCATTTTCAAATTGTACGTTAACAGCTTCAGAATGTCCACCAGCTGTAGGGATTCTAACAGCAGTTGCAGTAACTGAAAAAGAATCGTCACGTAAAATTTTCTTTGGTTCCTTTACCAATTTCATTTCCTCTTTTGTGTAGCCGTTTTCTAAAAAAACATCACAATGAGGCAAAGCATTTCTACCAATTTTATGAGGATAAGCCATTTCTCCATCAATACCAGCCTCTTCATTATCTAATTGTTGCACAGCTTTTACGCCAGTTCCAGAAACAGATTGATAGGTAGAAATTACCAAACGTTTCATTTTATATTTTAAATGTAAAGGCGCTAAAGCCATTACTAATTGAATCGTAGAACAATTTGGGTTGGCTATAATTTTATCATCTTTTGTTAAAACATCACCATTAATTTCTGGGACCACCAATTTTTTATTAACATCCATTCTCCAAGCAGAAGAATTATCGATAACAGTTGTGCCAACTGCTGCAAATTTAGGCGCCCATTCTAAAGAAGTATCTCCACCAGCAGAAAATAAAGCAATTTCTGGCTTCATTTTTACAGCATCTTCTAAAGTTACAATGGTGTATTCTTTTCCTTTATAAGATAATTTTTTCCCAGCCGATCTTTCTGATGCTACAGGAATCAATTCCGTAATTGGTAAATTACGCTCTTCTAAAACTTTCAACATTACTGTGCCAACCATTCCAGTTGCACCAACTACAGCTACTTTCATTGCTCTTAAATTTAGTGTTTTTAGATTTCTGCTTCTGCATAAAAGACAGGTTATCTGTTTTTTTTTTGAGAAAAACTCACAAAGCGTTTTCTCGTGTGCAAAGATGAGAACAAATTAAAACCTGACCATTATTTTAATAAATATTTACCAATATAATTTGTGTTGTTTAATTTTCAACAAATTGATATAATTTTATCGTTTTAACTTTTTTTTCGGAGCTATTTCCAGCTTTCCACTATATCTTTTTGCTAAAAAAGCAAAAAGGATGTCGTTTCAATCTGGGCTACACTTGTTTGCTGACTTTCTGGACTTTCAGTAATTATCTGTGAAAATCAGTGAAATCCGTGTCAAAAACTTTTAAAAACAGTATTTTTGTGCTAGAAAAATGCTTTTTTGAAATTTTTTCAAAAAAACAAATAAATTGTCTTTCCTGCGAAAGCAGGAATCTAAAATTAATCATAAACTAAAATTAGTATAGCATGCAACTGTACAATAAGTTAAGCGCCATTGAACGCGCAGAATTAATTGATAAAGCTGGTAAAGACAGATTGACCATTTCCTTTTATCAATATTACAAAATACAAAACCCACAATTATTTAGAGATAAATTGTTCCTAGAATGGAATGCTTTAGATGTTCTTGGAAGAATTTACGTTTCTTATGAAGGGATTAATGCACAACTTTCTGTACCATCAGAAAATTTTTATGCGTTAAAAGAACAATTAGATACCATTTCTTTCTTAAAAGATATTCGTTTAAATGTAGCCATTGAGCAAGACAACAAATCGTTTTTAAAGCTAAAAGTAAAAGTTAGAGACAAAATTGTTGCAGATGGTTTAAATGACGAAACTTTTGATGTGACCAACAAAGGAATTCATTTAAATGCGCAAGAATTCAACGAAATGTTAGCAAATCCTGATACTATTTGTGTGGATATGCGAAATCATTATGAAAGCGAAATTGGTCATTTTGATGGTGCTGTAACTCCAGATGTAGATACGTTTAGAGATTCTTTAGATATTATTGAAGAAGATTTAAAAGACAACAAAGAAGATAAAAATTTATTGATGTATTGTACAGGTGGTATTCGTTGTGAAAAAGCATCAGCTTACTACAAACACAAAGGTTTCAAAAACGTTTTTCAATTAGAAGGTGGAATTATAGAGTATACTCGTCAAGTAAAAGACGAAGGAATTGAGAATAAATTTATTGGTAAAAATTTTGTTTTTGATCATAGAAGAGCAGAAAAAATTACAGATGATGTAGTTTCTAACTGTCATCAATGTAATAAACCTTGTGACACGCATACAAATTGTGCTAATGAAGCTTGTCATTTACTATTTATACAGTGTGATGAATGTTCAGAAAAAATGGAAAACACCTGTTCTATAGATTGCCAGGAAATAATTCAATTGTCTTTTGAAGAACAAAAAGAGTTAAGAAAAGGAAAAGGGAATAGTAATAAAATATTTAAAAAAGGTAGAAGTGAGGTTCTAGCTTTTAAAAAATAATATCTATGTTTTTGGAGTAAAAAAGACCTTTTTTAGAAAAAATATTCTAAAAAAGGTCTTTTTGTATTTCTAAGAGTTACAATGTTAGGTGTTTTTTTAACTAATCTTCTAACCATTTTCTAAAATCGGATGTTGTAGAAGAACTCGTCATTACTTTTTCTTTGTAATTTTTTATAGAAATTAGCAACCTATTTTTAAAATGACTTTCTATATTTTCTATAAAATCGATGTTTACAATTTCACTTCTATTTATTTTAAAAAATTTCTTAGGATTCAATTGTTGTGTAAAAGAACCTAGAGTTTGTGAAATTGGATGACGTTTTCCAAGATTATCTATAATTAAACAGAAATCTCCAGAAGCAGAAATCAACCCAATATCTGTTGCATTTAATAATTGAATTCCCGAAGTTTTTTTGATAACAAATCGTTTTTTATAAGTGGTGTATTCGTTTTGTAGTGCCGTTTTTAAAGCATCAATTGTAGAGGAATCTAAAGCATTATAATCTCCTTTATTAAAAAGAGATTGATATTTATGAATTGCCTTATCAAAATCGTTTTGAGAATATGGTTTTAAAATGTATGCAATTCCATTTGTATTAAATGCCTGAAATAGGAATTCATCATGAGCAGAACAAAAAATAATTGGTGTGTCAATTTTTACTTTGTTGAATAAATCAAAAGACAAACCATCTAATAATTGAATGTCAGAAAGTATAAAATCGTAGGTGTCTTCTTTTAGTAATTTTTCGCCATCAACAATACTTCTTCCCCAAGAATGAGAAATTTTTACATCAAAAAAACTATCTAAACATTTTATTAGTTTTTGATACGCAGGTATTTCGTCTTCTAAAATTAAAATATTCATTTTTTTATTTTTTAATCTGTGAGAATGCCTTTTTGTTATTTTGTTAAATCTATAATCGGAATAAAAACTTCAAACTTTGTATCCATATTATGTATTTGTATTTTTTCGTCTGATAGAAGTTTGTAACGCGCTTTTAAATTCTCTAAACCTGTTCCAAAAGATTCGTTTTTAGATGCTAATGTAGCTTTTGAGTTGGTGATAATTAACCATCCTTCGTTTATCAAAATAGAAGTTTTTATAGGGTTTTTTCCATCAGACTTATTATGTTTTACCACATTTTCTAACAAACTTTGCAAAGCGCCTGTTGGTATAAATTTATCAACCAAAGAAATGTTTTTTTCGATGACAAATTCGTAGTCATCTCCAAATCTGGTTTTTATCAAAAAAATATAATTTTCTGCAAATTCAATTTCGCTGGCAAGCTCCATAACTTCTGCATCTTTTGTTTTGATTAAATATCTGTAAATTAAAGATAACCTGTTGATATATTCTTTTGCTTTATCTGGACTACTATCAATTAAACTATCTAACGTATTTAAATTATTGAACAGAAAATGAGGATCTATTTGCGAACGTAGCAATTTTAATTCGTTTTCTTTTTGCTGCTTTTGGGTTTCTAGCAATTCCTGTTGTCCTTCGTAAAATTTTTTGATTAATAAAATTGCAAGAGGAAGCCCAATCATATCTACAGCATTATATAAGCCCTCAATTAAATAAGAAAAAATATTTTTAATGTTGCTTAAATTGCCACCAGCACTAAACCTCCCAATAATATTATCTAAAGTTCCTATAAATGTTAAGAGTAAAAAACTTGATATAAAAAACAGAAAGTAGTTTTTTCTTTCTACTAAAAAAGTAGGGACAATTTTTTGAATAAATATTAAAATTACTACAATTGATAAAAATGTACTTGCAGGAAAATCGACAATATATTCTATGAGTTTATTACCTTCCTTATAATAATCGAAACATCCTAAAATTACGGTTGTTCCAAAAACGATGGCAAGAATTATCCAATCAGATTTATTTAATTTCGTGTTCATTTATGCAAAGATATTAATTACTATCATTTATCCTGTCTTGCTCATCTGTGTTGATATTTCTGTTCGATTTTTTCTTTCCAAATCGATCTCCAAAACTGTACGTTAAACGAAACTGAATATTTTGTCTAGAACCATTACTTTCAACAGCTGCAGAACCATTTCCATAATCAATTGTACCCACAAAACCTCTGTTTAGCATTTTGTTAAAACCAAGATTTGCTTTTAAAGTATCGTCTAAAAAAGTTTTACCGAAAGAAAAATCTAGTTCTGCAAACCAATCTACTTCAATTTGATCTTCTAAAGCACCAGTTCCATAATTTCCACTTAATTCAAAATTAATATCCCAAGGTAATTCGTAGCTAGCTTGTAAAAACCAAATTAAGTTCCATTTGTTTAAATCGATGCCAAAAGTTGATGATTGATAATCTGTATTTGTTACGATAATTCCTGTGTAACCTTCTAAACCATCTGCAAAATCTACAGGTGCAAATAATCTAAAATTCCAATTTGCATTGTTTTCTACATTTACTACTTGTTGTCTGATTTGCGCAGTTTCATTGTCTTGTTTTATCAAATCGAAAATAGTATCGTCTGTTTTACTGTAACCAACTGTAAAAAATGGTTGGCCTTCAAAGGTTAAGTTAAATTGATAATTATTTGTGTAAGAAGGTGTTAATCTTTGGTTTCCTTGGCTTGCAGAAAACGGATCTAAAAATGTTTGAAATGCATTTAAACTACTATAAGAAGGTCTTTGAATTCTATAGCTATAAGATAAACTTGCGCCTAAAACATCTGTCATTTTTCTACTGATAGACGCACTTGGGAATAATTTTTTAATGGGTCTTTTTAAAACTTCTGTTGTTAAAGAACCATCTTTTATAAATATTGATGTTCCATCTGTATTACTATCTTCATAACGCAAACCTCCAGAAAAAGACCATTTTCCTGCTGTTGCATTTAATTTAGAATACACTGCAAAAATGGTTTCATCAATTAAAAACTGACTACTTAAACTATCGATTTTTGTAAAATTATTAGCATCGTTTAAAATCTGAGATTCTAAATCGTTGTCTGTGCCTACATCTGCAAATCGAGATCCTGCACTTACTTTTAAATTGTCTGAAAACGTTCTTGTATAATCTAAACTGTAGGTTTTTATATTATAATTACCATCTTGAATGTATTTTCTATCTGTAAAAGGAATTGTGCTTCCTGCAACATCATATAAAGTATTGGTGTTGTCACTTGCAAAATCTATATAATTAAAATCGACTAATAAACGATCTGTTTCAGACTTGTATTCATAGTAAGGATTAATGTTGTAATTGTTTCTTTTTCTATTAAAACTATTTTCAGAAAATAAGGTGTTTACCGAATTTTCATCAGAAATAATGGTTTCACTAGAAGCAATTCTTGTAGATCTTCTTGTGTTTAAACTTGCACCAATTCCAATAGAATTTTTATCATTTAAATAATAATCCATACTTCCACTAATTCTAAAATTATCAGGATCATAAGGTTCTTTGGTAGCTTGATCATACGTTTCATTACCAACAGTTCTTACCAAAAATAAATCTTCTCTAAAAGTAGGTTGAGAATACCCGATACTTGTTTGCCAATTTAATTTATTTTTATAACTAGCAATTGAAAATCCAGAACCCCATTCAAAACCTTGGTCTTCACCAAACCAAGTATTTGCACTACCATGTGTACCTAATTTTACGTTTTTCTTTAAAATGATGTTGATAATTGCTCCAGAACCAGAAGCTTCATATTCTGCTCCAGGTTGTTCTACCACTTCAATTTTAGCAATATTATCTGCAGGGAAATCTCTTAAAAGGGTGTCAACATCCATATATTCAGTTGTTTTTCCATTGATGAGAATTCTTACACCTCTATTTCCTGCAATTGAAATTCCGTTATTGGTTACCAAAACTCCAGGAACTTTGCGCATCACATCTTGTAGATTTGTGTTTATCATTTCTGAATTTTCTAAATCCACAATTAGTTTTTCTGCAGTTTGTCTTATAATTGGTCTTTTGCTTTTTATAACAACTTCGTTTAAAGTTTGGCTTTCTTCTTTTAGAGTGATGTTGAATGTTTTGTTTTCATTTAACGTAAATTCATCGATATTTTGAGTTTTAAAACCCAACATCGAAAATTGTATTTTGTAATTTCCAGATGTTATTTTATCAAAAGTAAATTCGCCTTTATCATTAGAAACAGTTCCTTTCGGATTTGCTTCTTCTCCTATTTTATACAAAACGATATTTGCAAAAGGAAGCGAACCATTTTGTTCATCAACAATTTTGCCTGAAATTGAATGTTGAGAAAAAGTGGTTAAAACTCCTAAGAATAAAATAAAAATACTAGTTGTAAAAAGTTTCATTTGGTTGATTTTTAAAAATTACTCCTCAACTTTTTTATGTTGAGGTTTCTATTAAACTGTCATTCCTGTAAAAACAGGAATCTAAAAAGAACTGCTTTTCTTTTATAACACTTCAAAAGTGCCTATTTTGTTACAGAAGAAAAATCAATTTCTGATGAAGTGGGTTAAATTTCGGTTGAATCAGAATTTCTTTTCTATAAAAATGAAGACGCTTAAAATCAATAAAAAGTTTCCTGCATAAAAAAATGCTTCGAAAAAATCGAAGCATTTTAGTAAGAATATTAATTTAATCTTTAATTATATTAAAATCAGGTTTAAATTTTTTATGTATAATTTATAACACAACAGTGAAATAATAGAAGTGTCTGTGACACTAATCTCTTCCTCCTAAAATTTGTAATCCCCAATATAAAAGCATTGCTAAAGAACCTAAAGCAGCTACTAAATATGTTCTTGCAGCCCATTTTAAAGCATCTGTAGAACCAGCAAGTTCTTCTTGAGAAACCATGTTTTTATTCTTTAACCAAGCTAAAGCTCTATTACTTGCATCATATTCTACAGGTAACGTTATAAAACTAAAAACGGTAGCCATTGCCATAAAAGCTAAACCAGCAACAGCAATGTAAAATCCAATTCCTGAAGCACCAGAAGCTGCTCCTAAAATTAATCCCCCAATTACTAACCATTGAGAAAATTTTGAAGTAACACTCACAACAGGTACTAATTTAGAACGCATTGTTAAGTAACTATAAGCAGTTGCATGTTGTACAGCATGCCCAACTTCGTGAGCAGCAACAGCTGCAGCAGCTGCATTTCTTTGGTTATAAACAGCTTCACTTAAATTTACAGTTTTATCTTTTGGATTGTAATGGTCTGTTAATCTACCAGGAGTTGAAATTACTTTCACATCAAAAATACCATTATCAGCAAGCATTTTTGTGGCAATTTCTGCTCCACTCATGCCATTTCTTAGTTGAACTTGAGAATATTTCTTGAATTTTTTCTTTAATTGATTACTCACTAACCAACTAATTAATGAAATTGCACCTATTAATATATAGAATCCTATCATAATTTATTATCTTTTAAAAATTGTATATCATATTTGTTTGATAAATTTACAACATAAAGTATTCCAATTTATTTTTTGTTATTAAAAAGTGGTTATTGGCATATTTAAACAGCAAAAATTTAATAATTATTTAAGAATAAATGCCAAAATGTCAAGAAAACCAAACATTTTAATTGTTTATACAGGAGGTACTATAGGAATGATTAAAGATTATAAGACAAATGCTTTAAAAGCTTTCGACTTTAATCAAATAACCAAAAATATTCCTGAATTAGAACAATTAAACTGTTCAATTCAAGCAATTTCTTTTAATGAGCCAATAGATTCATCAAACATGAACACCTCATTTTATGTAGAAATTGCAGAAACGATAGAAAATAATTACGATAAATTTGATGGTTTTGTGGTTTTAACAGGCTCTGATACCATGTCTTATACAGCATCTGCAATTAGTTTTATGTTTGAAAACCTGCAGAAGCCAATTATTTTTACAGGTTCTCAATTACCAATTGGAGATTTAAGAACAGATGCAAAAGAGAATTTAATTACATCCATAGAAATTGCTTGTTCAAGAAAAGAGGATCATAAACCTGTAATTTCTGAAGTTTGCTTGTACTTTGAATATAAATTATACAGAGCAAATAGAACTACAAAAATAAATGCAGAACAATTTGAGGCGTTTACGTCTATGAATTATCCACCATTAGCAGAAAGTGGAGTGCATCTTAATTTTAATAAACATTATATGTATCATCAAAAAAATGATGAAAAACCATTAGTGATTAGAAAAAAATTAGTGAATGATATTGCAATTTTAAAATTATTTCCAGGAATTACAAAAGAAGTTGTAGCGAGTATTTTAAGTATTAAAAACTTAAAAGGCATTGTCTTAGAGACGTATGGTGCAGGAAATGCCCCTAATACAGTTTGGTTTTTAGAGTTGTTAAAGAAAGCAATTTTAAATAATATTAGAATTGTAAATGTTACACAATGTAAAGGAGGTGCTGTAGCTCAAGGCCATTATGAAACAAGTGTAGGTTTAAAAGAAATAGGGATAATTAGTGGAAATGATATTACTACAGAATCTGCTGTTGCAAAATTGATGTATTTATTAAATGAAAATTTATCTTTAAAAGAGTTTACATATTATTTTGAAAAATCTTTAAGAGGAGAAATTTCAGACGTTTTTAGTTCTTAAGTTTATTAAGAAAGTATTCAAACACTAAATATTTTCAAAAAAAAGTGATAAAAAGAAAGAATTAGCATAAAAATATTTTTTTATGCATAACATTTTTTGTTACTTGGCAGTCTCTTAAAAATAAAAGACAGGGGTTTTTACAAAAAATCACAAAAATTACTATTTTTTCTTTTTTTGAGATGAAAATTTATATCTTTAACCCGTTAACTATTAAAATTAATTTATAACAAAGATGAAAAAAGTAGTAAATGTCTTATCTGTAACAGGATTTATGTTTTTTGGAGCTATACAATCCACTTTCGCTCAAGAAGGAGCAGCAGAAGAATCACAAACGTTTCACCAAATTTTAAAGCAAAACTTTATTGATGGTGGCCCAGAATTTATGGGAATTGTATTAGTAGCATTAATCTTAGGATTAGCTATTGCCATTGAAAGAATTATTTATTTGAACATGGCAACAACAAATACAAAAAAATTATTAGCTAATGTAGATGACGCTTTAAGTTCAGGTGGAGTAGAAGCTGCAAAAGAAGTTTGTAGAAATACAAAAGGGCCAGTTGCTTCAATTTTTTATCAAGGTTTAGATAGAGTTGATGAAGGTGTTGAAGAAGCAGAAAAAGCTGTTGTTTCTTATGGAGGAGTTCAAATGGGACAATTAGAGAAAAACGTTTCTTGGATTTCTTTATTTATTGCAT